>NZ_JBHYWI010000024.1:103687-117250 GCF_042751525.1 Kitasatospora sp. NPDC059408 | reverse complement strand
GGCGGGGCGAGCGCGCCCGCCGGCACGGGCCCGGCGCTGGGGCCCGACGCCGCGGCGGACGCGGGCACCGGGCCGCCCCCGTCCCCCGCGCCCGGGCCGGCGGAGGGCGTCGGCGTCGGCGCGTCGGGCGTCGGAAGGCCGCCGGACGGGACGTTCGGGTCCGGCGGCACCGCACCGCCCGGGTCCCCGGACCGCCCGGCGCCGGCCGTCGGCCCCGCGGCGACGGCGTCGCCGTGCGGCACGCCGCCCGCGCCCGGCCGGCTCACCACCGCCCCGGTGGCGCCCACCGCGCCCAGCACGGCCATCGCCACGACCGACACCACCGCCCGCCGCCGCAGGCCGGTCCACGACCGGCGCCCGGCCACGGGTCGTTGGCCGGTGTGGACCGCAACCGCGGGCACGCCCTCCGCGGCACCCGCCGCCAGCGCCTCCCGGACGGCCTCCGCCATCGCCGCCGCGTCCGGCCAGCGCTCGCCCGGGTCCTTCGCCATCGCCCGCTCGACGATCGCCCGCACCGGCCCGGGTATCGGGTCCGGCAGCGGCGGCACGGGCTCCGTCAGGTGCTGGAGGATCACCTCCAGCGCGGTCTCCCCGTCGAAGGGCAGCCGCCCGGCCAGGCACTCGTAGAGGACGACGCCGAGCGCGTAGAGGTCCGCCGAGCCGGTGACCGGCCCGGTCGAGGCCTGCTCCGGCGCCTGGTACGCGGCGGTGCCGAGGACCATCCCGGGGACGGTCAGCCGGGCGTCGCTGCCGGGGCGGGCGATCCCGAAGTCCGCGATCACCGTCCGGTCGCCGCACACCATCAGGTTGGCCGGCTTGACGTCCCGGTGGACCACCCCGGTCCCGTGCGCCGCCACCAGCGCCTCCAGCACCTGGAGCGCCATCCGCAGCGCCTCCTCGGCCGGCAGGCTGCCCCGGCGCGCCAGCACGGCGCTCAGCGGCTCCCCCTCGATCAGCTCCATGACCAGGTAGGCGACCTGCCTCCCGATCACGGGGGCCTCGCCGTGCCCGAAGTCGTGGACCCCGACGATGCCCGGGTGCCGCAGCTGCGCCATGACGCGCGCCTCGGCGTGGAAGCGCTCGGCGAATCCCGGCTCGTCGAGCAGGACGGGCTTGACGACCTTGACGGCCACCCGGCGGCCGAGGACCTCGTCCTCGGCGAGCCACACGTCGCCCATCGACCCACCGCCCAGCCAGTCCACCAGCCGGTAGCGGTCGGCGAGCACGGTGCCACGCATGGTTCTCCCTGAGTCAAGTCGCATCGGTTGCGCGCACGCCGTCGACCGGGGCGCCCCCGGAGATCATGGCGCCGCTCGATAAGAGCTGACTTGTCGTCGGATGAACACCGCCCGCTGTGCGGGGATTCGGTGCGTTATGGCGCCATGGTCAGCCCCGCCGGTCCGGCGCCCCGGCTGAGCACGACGGAACGGATGTGGTCGAGGGCCGTGGCGTAGTCGGCCCGGCCGGGGTCGGCGCGGGCGGCCTCCCGCAGGTCGAGGACGCGGTAGGGCGGCCCGAGGTCGGTGACCTGCGGGACGAACTCCGCCTTCGTCACGGTCCACCGCTGCCCGGGCGCGGCGGGCGGCGAGAAGGTGAACCGGGCGATCGAGGACCAGTTGCCGCGCGGGTCCTCGGCGCCCGTGGGGTTGTACATGTGGCCCGCGAGCTGGTCGCCCATGCCGTAGACCGTCCAGGTGTCGTTGATCTTCTCGTAGGCCTGCGGGATGTGGGCGTGCGTCCCGAGGACCAGGTCGACCACCGGCCGCCCGGGCTCCGGCTCGGCGGCGAGGTCGCGGGCCAGCGCGAGCTGCTGCTCGTTCGGCGCGTCCTGCCACTCGGTGCCCCAGTGGACGCTGACCACGACGACATCCGCCCCCGCCTCCCGGGCGGCCCGCGCGTCGGCGAGGATCCGGTCCCGGTCGATGAGGTTGACGGCCCAGGGCTGCCCCTTCGGCAACGGGATGCCGTTGGTGCCGTACGTGTAGGCGAGCTGGGCCACCGTCGCCCCGCCCGCCGTGAGCAGCGCGGGCCTGCCCGCCTCCTCCTCGCCGCGCGCGGACCCGGTGTGCTTCAGCCCGACGGCGTCCATGGCGTCGAGCGTGCGCCGGATCCCGGTCGGCCCGTCGTCGAGCGTGTGGTTGGAGGCGGTGTCGCAGGACGCGTACCCGGCGTCCTTGAGCGCCCGGGCCACCTGCGGGGGCGACTTGAACGACGGGTACCCGGTGAACGGCCCGCCGTCGGCGCCGTACACCGTCTCCATGTGACAGATGGCCAGGTCGGCGGCCCCGATGACGGGCTTGACCCCGGCGAGCATCCGCGTGAAGTCGTACCCGGCGCCCCCGGCGTCCTCCTTGGCCTGCTGGATGATCTCGGTGTGCGGCAGGACGTCCCCCGTCGCCACCAGCGTGAACGCCCGCGGCCCCGGGGGCGTCGGCACGGCCGTCGGGCTCGTGGCCACCGACGGAACGGCCTCCGGCGCCGGCGGCCCGCCGCACCCCGCGAGGGCGAGCAGTGCAACGGCCAGGAGCACCTCACGGCGCGGTGATCTCATCATCGTGTCGTCCCACAGTCGGCGGATATGACCCCCCGTCCTCCGACTATGGGAGCCCACCCCCGCCCCTCCCGTCCCCCACGCCCCACCGCTCCCCGACCTCACCCGACGAGGCGAGCCCGGGCCGCGGGGACGGTGCGGCTCGGACGGGAGCCTGCGGCCCGGCAGCGGCGGGACGTCAGAAGGCGATCCGGACCTTCAGCGCCGAGCGGTCGTCCATCGCGCGGTAGCCGTCCGGCACGCCGTCGAGGGTGACGGTGCGGTCGAAGACGAGGCCCGGGTCGATCGCGCCGGAGAGGACGTCGGGCAGCAGCTCGGGGATGTAGGCGCGGGCGGGGGCGACGCCGCCGACGACCGCCACGTTACGGTCGAACATCTGCCGGACGTCGACGCCGGCGCTGCCGCCGTGCGGCACGCCGACGTAGCCGACCGCGCCGCCGTCGCGGGCGATGGAGATCGCGGTGCGCATCGACTCCTCGGTGCCGACGGCCTCCAGGACGGCGTGCGCGCCGGTGCCGCCGGTCAGCTCCCTGACCGCCTCGATCGCGGCCTCGCCGCGCTCGGCGACGACGTCCGTGGCGCCGAACTTGCGGGCGATGGCCGTGCGCGCCTCGTGGCGCCCCAGCGCGATGATCCGGCCGGCGCCGAGCCGCTGCGCGGCGAGCACCCCGCACAGGCCGACCGCGCCGTCGCCGACCACGGCGACCGTCGAGCCCGGACGCACCCGCGCCGAGACCGCCGCGTGGTGGCCGGTGCTCATCACGTCGGACAGGGCGAGCAGGCCGGGCAGCAGCGCCTCGTCCCCGGCCGCCTCCTTGGGCAGCCTGACCAGGGTGCCGTCGGCGAAGGGGACCCGGACGGCCTCGCCCTGGCCGCCGTCGGAGCCGACCTCGCCCCAGAAGCCGCCCCGCGGGCAGGAGGTGTGCAGGCCGTCGCGGCAGAACTCACACGTGCCGTCCGACCAGACGAACGGGGCCACCACGAAGTCGCCGCGGGCGAAGCCGGACACCTCGGCGCCGACCTCCTCGACGATGCCGAGGAACTCGTGGCCGATCCGCTGCCCGGCCACCCGGGGCGCCACGCCGCGGTACGCCCACAGGTCGCTGCCGCAGATGCAGGCGTTGACCACCCGCACGACGGCGTCGGTCGGCCGCCGCACCACCGGGTCGGGCACCTCCTCGATCCGGATGTCGGTGGGGGCGTGGATCACGGTGGCGCGCACGGAACTCTCCTGGCACTGCTCATGGGACCTGGACTGGAGCAGCCAGGGTCGCCAACCGGGCGCACCCGTGTCCAGCTACATCTCCTACACCGCTTCCTTAAGATGAACTGATGCTCGACGTTCGACGACTCGTCCTCCTCCGTGACCTGGAGGCGCACGGCACGGTCACCGCCGTGGCCGACCTCCACGGCGTCACGCCGTCCGCCGTCTCGCAGCAGCTGCGGCTGCTCGAAGAGGAGACCGGCACCCGTCTCCTGGAACGCACCGGCCGCTCCGTCCACCTCACGGCCGCGGGCCGCCGCCTGGCCGGCGACACCGAGCACGTGCTCGCCGCCCTGGAGCACGCCCGCATCCGCCTGCACGCCGAGACCGGGAGCCCCGCGGGCCCGCTCCGCCTCGCCTGCTTCCCCAGCGCCCTCGTACCGCTGGCCGCCCCGCTCGGCACCGCCCTGAAGACCGCCCACCCGGAGGTGCGGCTCCACATCACCGAGGCCGAGCCCGAGGCCGCCGTCCGGCTGCTGCTCCAGCGGCGTGCCGACCTCGCCGTCGTCTACCGGTACGACAACCTGGCCACGCCCCCGCACGCGGACGTGGAGACCCGGGCGCTGCGGTCCGACCCCCTGGTCGCCGTGCTGCCCTCCGGCCACCCGGCGGCCCGGCCGACGGGTGCGCCGATCGACCTGCGCGAGCTCGCGGACGCCCACTGGACCACCGCGCCGCCGCAGACCGCCTGCGGCGCCGCCGTCCTCCAGGCCTGCCGCTCGGCCGGCTTCACCCCGCGGGTCAGGAACGTCTGCACCGACTTCTCCGCGATGATCGCCCTCGCCGAGAGCGCGGGCCACGCGGCGCTGATCCCCCGCCTGGCCACGGCCCGCCTGCCGTCCACGCTGACCGCACGGCCGGTGGCGGACGGCACCCTCGCCCGCAGGATCGAGGTCGCCGTCCGCCACAACACGGCGCACGAACCCGCGATCGCCGCCGGCCTGGACGTGCTCCGCACGCTGGCCGGCAGCCCGTGAGCGGCTCCGGCTCAGCCCAGGGTGCAGGCGAGCTGCGCCTTCACCGCGTCGAAGATGTTCTCCTGGGCACGGCAGTCGGCACTGTAGACGTCCTCCCACTTGGGGCTGATGAAGTGGACGTTCACGATCTCGGTGATGATGCTGACGCCGCCCTGGGCCTTGATGGTGTTCTGGGCGATCAGCACCTGCGGCGTCGGCGCCGTCTGGGCGCCGATGACGCCGCCCTCACCGTAGAACAGGTTGGTGATCTTGGTGTAGACGGTGACCTTGTTGCCCTGGATGTTGTTGCCGATGATGGCGACCGTCCAGTCCTTGTAGTTGCGCTGCCAGGCGTAGTTGGTCGCCCGGTTCAGGGCGGTCACGGTGCCGTACTGGGCCTGGACGATCCAGTGGTGCCTGCGGGCGCCCGGGTCGCGGGGCTGCGCCGGCTCCCCCAGCCGGGCACCGCTCGCCGAGCCCAGCAGGGGCGCCGCACTGGCCGGCGCGGCGATGCCGCCGGTGACGGCGAGGGCCGCGGCCCCGGCGACCACGGCCGTCTTCCACTTCCCGGCGAGCTGACTGGTTGCCATCGTTGTTCTCCTCGTTCCCTCACGTCCACAAGCGCCTGGGCATCACCCGGCGCCCATGACTCTCGCCGACCGGTCACGGGGCGCACATCAGTCATTTGACGGTGGGCACCGAGGCCGCCTGCGTCCTACGTCACCGGCCTCCCGCCGTGGACGCGCAGTAGTAGGCTGAGCTGGAGAAATGATCTTCAGGAGAGACATGTCCGCCGCCAAGCCCCGCGTCCTGTTCGTCACCGACCTGGCCTACCCGGCCCGCGGCCGCCGCTACTGCGACGAGGACATCCGGCTCTCCGCGCGCCTGCGCGAGGACTTCGACGTCGCCCTGTGCCACCCCCTCGACGCCGCCACGCTGATGGACGCCTTCGACCTCGTCCTCGTACGCAACAGCGGCCCGGTGCTGAACTACCGCGCCGCGTACGAGGCCTTCCGCGACCGCGCCCTCGACCGCGGCACCCGCGTCTACAACCAGCTCACCGGGCGCGCCGACATGGCCGGCAAGCAGTACCTGGTCGACCTCGGCGCCGCCGGGTACCCCGTCATCCCCACCGTCGACCGGGCCGAGGACCTCGGGCGGCTGCCCGTCGTGCCCGAGTACGTCGTCAAGCCGAAGCTCGGCGCCGACTCGATCGGCCTGCGGATCGTCCCCAGCGAGGAGCTCGGTTCCGTCGCGTTCGGGGACGGCGTCCTGGTCCAGCCGCTGGTCCGCTTCGCGTACGAGGTCTCGTTCTACTTCGTCGACGACGCCTTCCAGTACGCGCTGCACGCCCCCGACCCCGGGCAGCGCTGGCGCCTCGAACCGTACGGACCCACCGCCGCCGACCTCGACTTCGCCCGCCGCTTCATCGCCTGGAACACGATCGAGCACGGCATCCAGCGCGTCGACGCCTGCCGCACGCCCGAGGGCGACCTCCTCCTCGTCGAGCTGGAGGACCTCAACCCCTACCTCTCGCTCGACCTGGTCGACGAGGCCACCCAGGACCGCTTCGTCGCCGCCCTCAAGGCCTCCCTGCACGAGCTCGCCGGGACGCCGGAGCACGGCTGACGGGCCGCCCGGATCGGGCGGCCCGTCTCCTCACGCCGCGCCGGTCACGGCGCGAGGCCGTCCGAACGCCGCCAGCTCACCAGCCGGGCCCCGTCCGGCGGGACGTCGACCACCTCCTGCCCGAAGACCCGGTTGATCGAGCTGTGCCCGCTCAGCGAGATGTCCGCCCCGTAGACGTGCAGCGAGACCGCCCGGCCGGTGCCGCCGTTCGACACCCGGTGGATGTCCTCGTCGGGCGGCACCAGGAGCTGCACCCGGCCGGGCGAGCAGGTGGTGCGGCCGGCCGGCACCAGCACCCTGCGGCCGGAGCGGGGCACCCGCCACAGCCGGTACGCCTCGTCCACCTCCACGCCCTCCAGCACGCCGGACACGCACCAGGCGACGTGGTCGTGGACCGGGGTCGACTGCCCGGGCAGCCAGGTCAGGGCCACCACGGAGTGCGTCGGTCCGGCGTGCAGCAGCCGCTGCGCGTAGCCGTCGGAGTCACCGGCGCACAGGTCGTCCGGGACGATCAGCCCGGCCCGCAGGTACTTGCGCAGGGTGTCCGCGGTGAGCTGGGCGGTCAGGACGTCGGCGGCCGCGTAGCGCGCGAGGTCGGAGAGGAACTCGTCGAGATTGGTACGGGTTTCCACGGCTACCGCCCTGCCCCGGTGAGGGCCCGGACCTCCAGGTCCTCGAAGGACCGCCCGTCCGGGTCCTCGTCGCGACGGCGGCGGCCGCCGGCCAGCGAGCCGAGGACGGCGGCGGCGAACCCGATCGGGATCGAGACGACGCCCGGGTTCTGCAGCGGGACCGGCGCCGTGGTCGTGCAGGAGATCAGCGCCGTGGCGTTGCCGACCTCCTTGCTGGTCACCGCCACCCCGCAGTCCTTCGCCTGGGCGGCCGTCAGCTTCACCGCGTGGACCGTACCGCTCGCGCCGCCCCAGCAGATCGGGGAGAGCAGCACCAGGCCGATCGAGGCGACCAGGCCCGCGTAGATGCCGCACTTGGCACCGAAGGTGGTGAAGCCCCGCCAGAACAGGGTCAGCAGGATCGCCGGCAGGTTGGCCGAGGCCGCGATGGCGAAGGCCAGCGCCACCAGGAACGCCACGTTGAGGTCCCGGGCGAAGATCGACAGCACGACCGCGACCGCGCCGATGACCACGGCCGCGACCTTCGCCGTCCGCAGCTCCTGCCGCTCCGTCGCCCGGCCCTTGCGGATGACGCTGGCGTAGAGGTCATGGGCGAACGACGACGAGGAGGTCAGTGTGAGCCCCGCGACGACCGCCAGGATGGTGGCGAACGCCACCGCCGCGATGAAGGCCAGCATCAGCGAGCCGCCGGTGGTGCCCGCGCCGCCGCCGAGGTGCTCGGCCAGCAGCGTGGCGGCGGTGTTGCCGGACGGGTCCTTCTCCCTGATCGTCGCCGTGCCCACCAGCGCGGCCGCGCCGAAGCCCAGCACCAGGGTCATCAGGTAGAACACCCCGATGATGCCGATCGCCCAGTTCACCGACTTGCGCGCGTCCTTGCCGGTCGGGACGGTGTAGAAGCGCACCAGCACGTGCGGCAGCGCCGCGGTGCCCAGCACCAGGGCCACGCCCAGGCTGACCAGGTCGAGCTTCGACCAGCCGTCGGTCGACCCGTACTTCAGACCGGGCTGGAGGAAGGCATCGCCCTTCTTGGACGCCGTCGCGGCGTCCCCGAGCAGGTGGCCGAGGTCGAAGCCGTACTTCGCCAGCACCCACAGGGTCATCGTGGCCGCGCCGGCGATCAGCAGACCCGCCTTGACGATCTGCACCCAGGTGGTGCCCTTCATCCCGCCGACCACCACGTAGACGATCATCAGGGCGCCGACCCCGACGATGGTCCAGATCTGCGCGGAGGCGCCCTTGACGTCGAGCAGCTGCCCCACGATCGTCGCCGCGCCGACCATCTGCGCGATCAGGTAGAAGATCGAGACCACGATCGTCGACACGCCCGCGGCCGTGCGCATCGGCCCGCTGCGCAGCCGCGCGGCCAGCACGTCGGCCATGGTGAACCGCCCGGTGTTGCGCAGCAGTTCGGCCACCAGCAGCAACGCGACCAGCCAGGCGACCAGGAAGCCGATCGAGTAGAGGAAGCCGTCGTACCCGGCCAGCGCGATGATCCCGGCGATGCCGAGGAACGAGGCCGCGGACAGGTAGTCGCCCGAGATCGCGATCCCGTTCTGCAGCGCCGAGAACTGGCCGCCGCCGGTGTAGAAGCCGCCGGTGCCCCGGGTGCTGCGGCGCGCCCAGAGGGTGATCACGAGGGTCACCGCCACGAGGGCGACGAACAGGCCGATGGTCAGGCCCTTGTGCGAGGCCGGCTGCGCCGCCGCGGCGGCGAACTGGAGGTGCTGGGTCATGCCTGGACCTCCGTCGCTTCCCGGGTGCCACGACCGGCCGCAGCCGCCGGGCGGTTCGCCGTCACGTCGCGCAGGGCCGCGGCCAGCGGGTCCAGCCGCCGGGCCGCGAACCGCCCGTAGGCCAGGGCGATGCCGAACGTCGAGACGAACTGCAGCAGCCCGAAGACCAGGGCCACGTTGACGTTCCCGGCGACCTTGGTCGCCATGAAGCCGCGGGCGTAGGCCGAGCAGAGCACGTACGCCAGGAACCAGAGCAGGAACGCCGCCGTCACCGGGAAGACGAACCTGCGGTAGGAGGCGCGCAACTCGGTGAAGCGCGGATCGTCGCCGATCCAGGGCGTGTCGCGGCGCGACGACACGGCGGGGTCGATCATGTCAGTCCTTCGGAGCGGTGCGGATCTTGCCGATGGACCGACCGTAGGAACCCGACGTCGACGCGCGGTCAACGCGCCGTCAACGCGCGTCAACCGATCCGTCGGAGGCGTCCGGCCCCCGGCGGAGTGAGGCCGGGCAGGAGCGTCAGGCGCGGCCGAGGACGCGGTCGACGGTGATCTCCAGGACGACGCGGTCCGGGTTGACGCGCGGCTCGCGGTAGCGGGCGGCGTAGCGGCGCTCGGCGTCGGCCACCTCCTCGGCGGCGGAGCGCACGACGGCGACGCCCTCCAGCGTGGACCAGCGGGCGCGGTCGACCTGGCAGACGGCGACGCGCTGGCCGCCGGGGCCGGCTTCGGCGACGTTGCGGGCCTTGCGGCTGGTGCGGCTGGTGATCACCCGGGCGATGCCGGTCTGCGGGTCGAAGGTGACGCCGACGGGTACGACGTGCGGGGAGCCGTCGGGGCGCCGAGTGGTGAGGGTGGCGATGTGACGCTCGCGCCAGAAGGCGAGGAACGCGTCGTCGAGGTCGCGGGGGTCGTGGGCCATGGCCGTGATCGTACGGCCCCCGGGGCGGGCACACCCGCCCCGGGGCCGCCGGGCGTCAGTGCCCGCGGGCGATCCATTCGGGCAGCGCCGGGGCCTCGGCGCCGATCGTGGTCGGGTCGCCGTGGCCGGTGCGGACCACCGTCTCGGGCGGGAGGGTGAGGAGGCGGTCCCGGATGGAGTCGATGATCGTCGGGAAGTGCGAGAACGACCGGCCCGTCGCGCCCGGCCCGCCGTGGAAGAGGGTGTCGCCGGTGAAGACGGTGCCGAGCTCCGGGGCGTGCAGGCAGACGGCGCCCGGCGCGTGGCCGGGGGTGTGCAGGACGGTCAGCGCGGTGCCGGCCACCTCGATCCGCTGGCCGTCGGCGAGTTCGCCGTCCGGGAGGCGCTCGGGGTGGGTGAGCTTCCACAGCGGGAGGTCGTCGGGGTGCAGCAGGATCGGCGCGCCGGTGCGCTCGGCGAGCGCGGGGGCGGCGTCGACGTGGTCGTTGTGGGCGTGGGTGGAGACGATCGCCAGCAGTCGGCGCCCGCCGAGCGCGGCCTCGATCGCGTCGGCGTCGTGCGCGGCGTCGATCACCACGGCCTCGGTGTCGTCGCCGACGATCCAGACGTTGTTCTCCACCTCCCAGCTGCCGCCGTCGAGTTCGAACACGCCGGAGGTGACCAGACGGTCCACGCGCGCGGTCACAGGACCACCACCGAGCGGAGCACGTCGCCCTGGTGCATGCGCTCGAACGCCTGCTCCACCGCGTCGAGTTCGATGGTCTCGGTGACGAACGCGCCGAGGTCCAGGCGGCCCTGGAGGTAGAGGTCGATGAGCATCGGGAAGTCCCGGGAGGGCAGGCAGTCGCCGTACCAGGAGGACTTGAGGGCGCCGCCGCGGCCGAAGACGTCGAGCAGCGGGAGCTCCAGCGTCATCTCCGGGGTGGGCACGCCGACCAGGACGACGGTGCCGGCGAGGTCGCGCGCGTAGAACGCCTGCCGGTAGGTCTCGGGGCGGCCGACCGCCTCGACGACGACGTCCGCGCCGTGGCCGCCGGTGAGCTCGCGGATGGCCTCGACCGGGTCGGTGGTGCGGGAGTTGACGGTGTGGGTGGCGCCGAGGCCGCGGGCCGTCTCCAGCTTGCGGTCGTCGATGTCGACGGCGATGATCCGCGCCGCGCCCGCCAGCCGGGAGCCCAGGACCGCCGCGCCGCCGACGCCGCCGCAGCCGATCACGGCGACCGAGTCGCCCCGCCCGACGCCGCCGGTGTTGATCGCGGCGCCGAGGCCCGCCATCACGCCGCAGCCCAGCAGGCCCGCGACGGCCGGCTCGGCGGCCGGGTCGACCTTGGTGCACTGGCCGGCCGCGACGAGGGTCTTCTCGGCGAACGCGCCGATGCCGAGCGCCGGGGACAGCTCGGTGCCGTCCAGCAGCGTCATCTTCTGCTTCGCGTTGTGGGTGTCGAAGCAGTACTGCGGACGGCCGCGCCGGCACGCCCGGCACTGGCCGCACACCGCGCGCCAGTTGAGGACGACGAAGTCGCCCGGGGCGACCTCGGTGACGCCCTCGCCGACCGACTCGACGACGCCCGCGGCCTCGTGGCCGAGGAGGAACGGGAACTCGTCGTTGATCCCGCCCTCGCGGTAGTGGAGGTCGGTGTGGCACACGCCGCAGGCCTGGATCCGGACGACGGCCTCGCCCGGCCCCGGGTCCGGCACGACGATCGTGGTCACCTCCACGGGCGCGCCCTTGGCACGCGCGATGACTGCCTTGACCTGCTGGGCCATCCGTTTCCACCTCCGTCGGCCGGGGCGCCGTCGCACCCGGCGTGACCTGCGTCGAACCACTTGCCCACGAAGCGTATCGTCCACGCCCGCGCCCGCCCGGCGGGCGGGTCCGGTCACCGGATCACCGTCCACGCCGGTCCCGGGATATGACGGCGGCATACCCGGAGCCGATCGCGGCCCAGCTCGGCCGGGGGCGCACGGAGGGCGCCGGGCGCCCGTGCGTGCGCGCCGAAGTGCCCGGAAAGCATCGGCGTTGGCCGGAAGTACCGCAGACGCGCGGACCGCCGCCCACGTACGGTCGTAGCAGAAGCGGTCCACGCGATGACGCTCAGCACACTCCCGTGACGACCGGCGCGCCCCGGCACGACCGGCGCGCCCGACCTCGCCCGCCCCGGTCCCACCCGGTCCCACCCGTCGGCCGGGTCCGCGTACCCGGACCCCGGTCCCGTCCGATCCCGGTCCCACCCGCCGGCCAGAGCCGAGCCGTCCGCCGGCCCGCCCCACCCGTCCCCCGCACCTCCCCGGTTCCACCCCCCGCCGGGCCGCCCCCGCGGCCCACCGCCCTGGAGTCTGGAGTACGGATGTCCGCCGAGAACAGTGCGACCGGTGCCGGCACCGGCACCGCCCCGCTCACGCCGCTGCACTGCCCGCGCCACGCCGAGGCCGGTCCGCCCCGGCTCTCCGCGCTGCCCACCGGCACCCCGGTCTGGCTGGTCAGCCGGCACGCCGACGTGCGGCAGGTCCTCACCGACCCGCGGCTCGGCCGCGCTCCGCTGTACGCGCCGGACGCGCCGCCGCTCACCAACGCGCCCAACCTGCTGGACGATCCGAACAGCATGCTCAACATCGACGGCACCGAGCACCAGCGGCTGCGCCGCACCGTGCAGCGGGCGTTCACGCCGCGCGCGATCGCGCGCTGGCGGCCCTGGGTGGCCTCGGTGATCGAGGGCCTGATCGACGAGCTGATCGACCACGGCAACCCGGCCGACATCGTCGCCGGTTACACCCGCCCGCTGCCGGTCGCGGTGATCAGCCGGCTGATGGGGCTGGACAACCTGGACAGCAAGCGGCTCGCCCACTGGAGCGACCACGCGCTCTCCACCACCGCCCACAGCGCCGAGGCGATCGTCACCGCGATGGGCGAGTTCGCCGAATTCGGCTCCGCCGTGATCGCCGAGCGGCGCGCCGACCCGGGCGAGGACCTGGTCAGCAGCCTGCTGGCGGCCGCCGCCGAGGACGGCTCGATCACCGAGGGGCAGCTGGTCACGCTCGTGATCGGGCTCGTCGTGGCCGGGCACGAGACCACGATGACGTCCCTCGGCAACGCCCTCGTCTACCTCCTGGGCGACGGGCGCGACGCCTGGCAGCGGCTGGCCGCCGACGAGGCCAGCGCCGCCGCCGCGACCGAACAGCTGCTGCGGGCCGTGCCGCTCGGGGACACCGACTACTTCCCCGGCCTGCTGCGGCGCACCGTGGAGGAGGTCGAGATCGGCGGGGTGGTCATCCCGGCCGGCAGCGTGGTCGCCGCCGACACCAGCGCGGCCAACATGGACCCGGAGGTCTTCACCGGGGACCTGCTGACCGAGCTGTTCTCCCCGCTCGTCGCGCCGATGTACACCTTCGGCGCCGGGCCGCACCACTGCCTGGGCGCGTGGCTGGCCCGGATGGAGCTCGAACTGGCCCTGCACCGGCTGGCCCGCCGGCTGCCCTCGCTGCGGCTCACCGACCCGGCCGGCTCGATCGACTGGCGGCGCGGGCTGCTGACCCGCAGTCCGAACTCGCTGCAGGTGGCCTGGTGACGGCCGGTCCAGAGACGGGTGCCGAGACCGGCTCCGCGGCGGGCGCCGAGACGGTCGTCGTCCGCGTCGACCGGGACCGCTGCATCGGCTCCGGCATGTGCGCCCTCAGCGCGCCCGATTCGCTGGCGCTCGGGGCGGAGGGCCTGGCCGAGCCGGTGGCCGGGTACGGCGGTGACGGCGCGGAGCTGACGGCCGAACTGACCGAGGCGGTCGACTTCTGTCCGGTCGAGGCGCTGACGCTGTACTCGGCGCGCGGCGGGTACCGGATCGCCCCGGCGGAGTGAGTCCCCGCGGTGCCGCCCGTCTCGCCG
>NZ_JBHYWI010000024.1:0-103677 GCF_042751525.1 Kitasatospora sp. NPDC059408 | reverse complement strand
GCCGGTCCGGGGGTTGTCGTTTTTCGGGGGGGGGGGGGGGCCCCCGCCCCCCCGGGGGGTGTTCCGCCCCGGGGGCCCCCCCTCCCCCCCCCCCCGGGGCCCCCCCGCGGCCGGGCGTGATTCATGAGCCGTGCTAATCGATGCATGAGCTGATCGATCTTGCTCGCCCCCGGGCCGGCTGATGAGCTTGGGCCATGAAGAACGCGGAAGTCCTCGCTCCAGCCAACTCGCCTTCCACCGCGACCCGTTGGTCCCCCGTCGTCGCCGTCGCCCTGAGCACGTTCACCGTGGTGTCCGCCGAGATGATGCCGGTCGGGCTGCTGACGCCGATGTCGGACAGCCTCTCCGTCACCGACGGTGTCACCGGCCTCTCCCTGACGATCACCGGGCTCATCGGCGCGGGCGTCTCCCCCTTCGTCCCGGCCCTCATCGGGCTGCGCGACCGCAGGAGCGTGCTCGTCGGCCACATGTTGCTGCTCGCCGTCGCCAACGCGGTGACCGCGATCGCCCCCGACTTCACCGTCCTGGTCGCCGGCCGGATCCTGCTCGGCCTGGCGATGGGCATCGTGTGGGGACTCGTACCCGGGCTGGCCCCTCGCCTCGTCGACGGGCCGCGGATCGCCCTCGCCTCCACCATGGTCTTCTCCGGCGTCTCGATCGCCTCCGTCCTCGGCGTCCCGCTGGGCACCTACCTCGCCGCGCTGCTCGACTGGCGCGCCGCCTTCTGGGCGCTCGCGCTCCTCGGCGTGGTCTGCGCCGCCGTCCTCGCGCGCACGCTGCCCGCCCTGCCCGTGCACGAGCGCGGCCGGCTCGACGGGATCGCGGGCGTGCTGCGACACCGGGGCGTCGCGACCGGGCTGGCCGTCACGACGCTCGTCGTCCTCGGCCACTTCGCCGGCTACACGTACGTCCGCCCGGTGCTCGAAGCCGACGGGGGCCTGGGCACCGGCGTCATCGCGGCCTGCCTCCTGGTGTACGGGCTCGCGGGCGTGGCCGGGAACTTCACGCTCGGCCCGCTCGCCGGCCGCAGCCCCAGGGCGGCCGTGACCGCCGCCCTCGCGGGGGTCACGCTGGCGACCGGCCTGCTGCCCGTCCTCACCGGCAGCGTCGTGACGGTGGTGCTCGCGCTCGTCCTCTGGGGCGCGTCGTACGGCGGGGTGTCGGTCTCCACGCAGACCTGGGTCCGCACCGCCGACCCGGCCCGGATCGAGGCCTCGGGGGCGCTGTGGGCGGGCGTGTTCAACGCGAGCATCGCGGTCGGCTCCCTGGCGGGCGGCCTCGTCATCGACCACGCCGGGAACCGCGCGGTGCTCCTCGCGGCGGCGCTGGCGACGGCCTCCGGGCTGCTCGTCGCCGTCGTCTCCCGGCCGCGGCGCTAGCGGACGGGAGGGCCGGAGGGAGAGCGGATTGCCACGATGAGTGATCGATCGGATACTCGGCGTGGGGCGCCGTCGCGGCCCGCCACCTACGCAGGAGGACATCACATGACCGGCAAGGCCAGCATCGTCTTCGCCCACGGGCTCTGGGCCGACGGGTCGTGCTTCGGCAGGCTCATCCCCGCGCTCCAGGCCGAGGGCCACGAGGTCCTCAGCTCGCAGCACGGCCTCGACTCGCTCGAAGGCGACGTCGCGTGCGTCACCCGCGCGATCAACCGCGTGCCGGGACCGGTCGTGCTGGTCGGCCACTCCTACGGCGGGACCCTGATCACCAAGGCCGGCGTCCACGACCGGGTGGGCGCCCTGGTGTACATCGCGGCGCTCGCCCCCGACGAGGACGAGACCTCGCAGGGCCAGCAGGAGAAGTTCCCCGGCACGCCCGTCTTCAAGAACATCGAGGTCGCCGACGGCCGCATCTGGCTCCAGGAGTCGGGCCTCGGCGACTTCTGCGGCGATCTGCCGGAGACCGAGCAGAAGCTCGTCCTCGCGACGGGCGCCGTACCGGTCGCCGACCTGTTCACCCAGCAGGTCCCCGGCACCGCCTGGCGCACGAAGCCGAGCTGGTACATCGTCGCGAACGACGACCGCACCGTGCACCCCGACCTGGAGCGGGCCGCCGCCGAGCGCATGGGCGCGAAGACCTACGCCGTCGACAGCAGCCACGTGCCGATGCTCTCGCACCCGGCCTTCGTCCTCGACGTCATCCGCGACGCCGCGAGGAGCCTGGAGGCATAGGAAGGCGCTGGAAGGCCCAACGGCGCGACGGGTCAGCCGACGGATTCCGCGAGGAGCCCGAGGAAGCGTTCCGTCAGCCCGTGCACCGCCCGCTCCCGCCGGACGACGAGCAGGGTCGACGGCTCCAGGTCGGGCACCGGGAGGTAGCGGATGTCCGGGCGCTGGACGTACCGCACGCTCGCCTCGCAGAGCAGCAGGCCCTGCGCGGTGCTGGCCACCGTCGACAACCCCTCCTGGAGCGTGGCGGCGCCCGCCGGGTACGCCAGGTCCCGCCCGTCGGGCAGCCGCCGGGGCGCGTTCGCCAGGCGCCAGTAGTCCGGCGCGGGGCCGCGCGGTTCGATGAGCCCGAGCCCGGCCAGGTCCCCGGCGGAGACCCCGGCCGCCCGGGCCAGCCGGTGGGCGGCGGACAGGGCGATGCGGACCGGCTGCCGCGAGAACTCCATGAGCACGCGCAGCCCCGGCTCCCGGCACGGCGCGAGCACGATGGCGAGGTCGACGTCGCCCTGCGCCAGCCGGGAGAACGGATCCCCCCAGGGCAGTTCGACGAGCTGGACCGAGCCCCCCGGCAGGCCCGCGACGGCCCGCGCCACCGGCTCGTACACCACGCACTGGAAGCCGACCCGCATCGGCCGGTCCGCCGACGCCGCCCGCGCCCGGGCGGCGTCGAAGCCCTCCCGCAGCCGCTCGAAGGCCGGCACCACCTGCTCGGCCAGCTCCCGCCCCAGCTCCGTCAGTTCCACCCGGCGGCTGGTCCGCTCGAACACCGGCGCCCCGACCCGGCCCTCCAGCCGCTTGATCAGCTGCGAGACCCGGCCTTGCGACACCCCGAGCAGCCCGGCCGTGCGGCCGAAGTGCAGCTGGTGGACCAGCACGGAGAAGCACTCCAGCTCCTGGAGCGGCAGCTCGGGGAGTACGGGCGGTGTCCTGCGGTCCATCCCGGGAGTGTACGACCCGGCACCGACGGACCACAGTGGTCGTACGCCCCGAATCCGGGCCGGGTGCTACAGCCGCTCGGCCAGGGCCGCGTGGACGCGGCGCCAGGCGTCGGCGGTGGCGGCGGCGTCGTGGTCCGCCGGGCGGTCGGCGGCGAAGCCGTGGCGGGCGCCCGGGTAGGTGACCAGCTCGTGGCCGACCTCGGCCTCGGTGAGCTTCCGCTCGGCCTCCTGCCACTCCTCGGGCGGGAGGATGTGGTCCAGCTCGCCGCAGAAGCCCAGCAGGTACACGCCGTTGGCGGCGATGCGCCCGGCCGTCTCCAGCGGCGGGACCGGGCCGACCAGCGGGAAGCCGGAGTTGAGCAGCCAGCCCGGGTAGAACACGGCGGCCAGGTCGAAGCGCAGCTCGGTGGCCGCGCGCACCGCGATGTGGCCGCCCATGCTCGTGCCCACGAAGGCCACGCCGTGGTCGTCGGCCCAGGCGACGGCCGAGTCCAGCGCCTCGGCGGCGTCGGCGACGAGCTCGTCGCGGTCCAGGGCGCGCATCAGCGTCAGGCCCTCCTCACGCTCCTCCGCGCTGTAGCCGAGCTCGGTGCGCCGCCGACTGCGCCAGTAGAAGTCGGGGGCCAGCGCCACGTACCCGAGCCCGGCGAGCTCCGCGCAGATCCCGCGGACGTAGGCGTTCACCCCGTACAGCTCCGGGCAGACCACCACCGCGCCGCGCACCTCGCCCACCGGGCCGTGGACGTACGCCTCGATACCGCCCGGCGTGCCGAGCTCCAGCCACCGGCCACTCGTCTGATCAGTCATCAATTCCCCCGTGGAATGGACCCGAAGGTCCGGACGATGTCGCGCGCATCCTAGCGCCGCCCGGCACCCCCACCCCACCCGGCCACTATTCACACCCCTGTATACATGGTGTGTATAGTTCCCGGCATGTCACTAGGTCAGATGCTCCTCGGCCTGCTGGAAGGCCGGCCCCGCCACGGATACGACATCAAACGGCTCTACGACGAACACTTCGGGCGCGACCGCTCCCTGCACTACGGGCAGGTGTACTCGACGCTGTCCCGGCTCCTGAAGAACGGGCTCGTCGTCGTGGAGGGCGTCGAGGCGGGCGGCGGTCCCGACCGCAAGAAGTACGCGATCACCGAGGCCGGCGTCACCGACCTCGCCGACTGGCTCGGCCACCCGGAGAGCCCGCAGCCGTACCTGCAGAGCACGCTCTACCAGAAGGTCGTGCTCGCCCTGCTGACCGGCCGCCCGGCCGCCGACGTCCTCGACCTCCAGCGCGCCGAACACCTCAAGGCGATGCGCGAGCTGACCCGCCGCAAGCTCGACGGCGACCTCGCCGACGAACTGGTCTGCGACCACGCGCTGTTCCACCTGGAGGCCGACCTGCGCTGGCTCGAACTCACCGCCGCGCGCCTCGACGAACTCGCCGCCCGAATCACGGAGTCCCAGCGTTGACCGCCCCCGAACCCCTGCTCTCCGCCGAGGACCTGCACAAGTCCTACGGGCCCACCCCCGCCCTGGAGGGCGCCTCGCTCACCGTCGCGGCCGGCGAACTCGTCGCCGTGATGGGCCCGTCCGGCTCCGGCAAGTCCACGCTGCTGCACTGCCTCGCCGGGATCGCCCGCCCCGACAGCGGCACGATCACCTACCGCGGGCGTGACCTCACCGCCTGCTCGGACGCCGAGCTCTCCGCCCTGCGGCGCACCGAATTCGGGTTCCTCTTCCAGTTCGGCCAGCTCGTCCCCGAGCTGTCCTGCCTGGAGAACGTCGCCCTGCCGCTGCGCCTCAACGGGATCCGCCGCCGGGCCGCCGAGGCGCGCGCCGCCGAGTGGCTGGAGCGCCTGGAGGTGGCGGACGTCGCCGCCAAGCGCCCCGGCGAGGTCTCCGGCGGCCAGGGCCAGCGCGTGGGCGCCGCCCGGGCGCTGATCACCGAGCCCAGGGCCGTCTTCGCCGACGAGCCGACCGGCGCGCTCGACTCCCTCAACGGCGAGCGGGTCATGAAGCTCCTGACCCGCGCCGCCCGCGAGTCCGGCGCGGCCGTCGTCCTCGTCACCCACGAGGTCCGGGTCGCCGCCTACGCCGACCGCGAGGTCGTCGTCCGCGACGGCCGCACCCGCGACCTGGCGGCGGCGATATGAGCACCCGGACGGACGGGACGGTCCGCTCCCCCTTCCTCGACCACCTCGGCCTCGGCGTGCGCCTGGCGCTGAGCGGCGGCCGGGACGGCTGGGGCCGGCTGCTGCTCACCGCGTGCGGCGTCGGCCTCGGGGTGGCGCTGCTGCTGTTCACCGCGTCCTTCCCCGGCATCGTCCAGCACCGCAACGACCGCCTGTACACCCAGAACGACACCTTCCAGGACGAGGTCATCCCCTCCCCCGGCGACCGGACCGTCCTGATCGCCACCGCCGACACGACCTTCCGCGGCACCCCCGTCCGCGGCCGCGTCGTCCAGCCCGAGGGCGCCAACCCGCCGCTCCCGCCGGGCGTGGGCGCCTACCCCGGGCCCGGCCGGATGGTGGTCTCCCCCGCCCTCGCCGACCTCCTCCGGGACCCGGCCAACCAGCTCCTGCGCGACCGCCTCCCCTACCCCGTCGTCGGCACCATCGGCCCCGCCGGGCTGCTCGGACCGGCCCAGGCCGACTACGTGCTCGGCGGCGACGGCCTGACGGTGGACACCGGGGCCGTCCGGATCGACGCGTACGGGCACTTCTCGCCGCCCAAGCCGATGGACCCCAAGCTGGTCCTGCTCAACGCCGTCGGCCTCATGGTGATGCTCGCGCCGGTCGGCGTCTTCCTCGCCGCCGCCGCGCGCTTCGGCGGCGAGCGGCGCGACCGCAGGCTCGCCGCCCTGCGGCTGGGCGGCGCGGACCGCCGGACGACGGCCCGGATCGCCGCCGGGGAGTCGCTGGTGGGCGCCGTGCTCGGACTGGTCGCCGGCGCGGTCCTGTTCGCGGCCGCCCGGCAGCCGATCGGGCGGATCAGGCTCGCGGACCTCAGCTTCTACCCGCAGGACGTCGCACCGCACCCGGCGATCGCCGCCGTGATCGCGGTCGTCGTGCCGCTGCTGGCCGTCGGCGTCACCCTGGCCGCTCTGCGCCGGGTCGCCGTCGACCCGCTCGGCGTGGTCCGCCGCAGCGGCCCGGGCCGGCGCCGGATCGGCTGGCGGCTGTTGCTGCCGCCGGCCGGACTGGCCGTGACGGTCTTCGCGCTCGTGCTGCCCTCGCAGGACAACCCGAGCGGACTGCCGCGCACCGCCTTCCTCAACTCCGTGCAGGACACCCGCGGTTCGCTGCTGGTCGCATTCGGCCTGCTGCTGATGCTGATCGGCGTCTGCGCGCTGCTGCCCTGGCTGGTCGAGGCCGTCACCCGGCGCGCGGGCGGCGGCGGGCTGTCCTGGCAGCTGGCGGTCCGCCGCCTCCAGCTGGGCTCCGGGCCCGCGTCGGCCGCCGTCAGCGGCGTCGTCGTGGCCATCGCCGGCGCGATCGCCCTGCAGACGCTCTTCCTCGGCGTCAGCGCGGGCTACGAGCGACTGCCCCGCCACCGCCCCGAGACCGGCCCGTACCAGCAGTCGGTCACCTTCCCCGGCGGCGCGCCCCGGGCCGACGGACTCGCCCAGCGACTGGCCGGCACGACCGGGGTCGCCGCGACCGCCGCCTACACCGAGTTCTCCCTGGAGAGCCCCACCGGGAAGCCGTGGGAGATGCCCTCGGTGCGGATCGCCGGCTGCGCCGTGCTGCGCGGCTTCGTGACACTGCCCGACTGCAAGGACGGCGACGCGTTCGTCCTCAAGGGACCGGAGTCGAGGCCCACCAGCGGGGCGGAGCCCGGAACGACCGTCCACGCCGCCTTCTTCCGCGGCCAGGGCGAACCGGCGGCCTGGCAGCTGCCCGCCGCCACGCCCGTCCCGGGCATCGTGGGCGGCGACCCCGACGGGCGGATGGGCAGCGGCATGCTCCTGCTCACCCCCGGCTCCGTGCCCGCCGCCGCGCTGCGCGGCCAGCCGGCGACCGTCCTGGTGTCGATGGAGCCCGGACTGCCGGACGCCAAGGAGCAGTTGACCAGCAACGTCATGGCGATCGACCCGCAGGCGCGCACCGAGTTCCCGCTCGACCGCACGCTCGACCCGACCTACCTCGCCGTCAAGCGCCTGCTCACCGCGGGCTCCGCGGTCACCGTCCTGCTCGTCGCGCTCGGCCTGCTGGTCGGCCAGCTGGAGCGCTTCCGCGAGCAGCGCCGCGTCCTCGGCGTGCTGAACGCCGTCGGCACCCGGCGCAGGGTCCTCGGCCTCTCGGTGCTCTGGCAGACGCTCGTCCCGATGGCGCTCGGCGTGCTGCTGGCGACGGCGGGCGGCCTGGGGATGGGCGCGGTGCTGCAGTACACGGCCGGGCTCGACTTCGCCGTCGACTGGGGCGCGATGCTGTGGACGGCCGCGATCGCCGCCGGTGCCGTCCTCCTCACGACCGCCCTCGGACTGCCGCAACTCCTGCGCCTGATGCGGCCGAGCGGCCTGCGCTACGAGTGAGACGGGGTCAGGTCAGGGCCGGGCCAGCACGACGAAGCGCAGGTCCGGCCGGCCGCCGGGGCTGAGCACCTGGGCGACGACCTCGACGGGCTCGGGGCGGACGTGCGGCAGGTGCAGGCTGAACCGGTCGCCGTCGCGGTTGGCGACCACGCAGGCCCGGCCGGCCCACAGCCGGCGGCAGACCGGGTCGCGCAGGACCTCGGTGAGCAGCGCGACGAGCTGTTCGTCGCCGGGGTAGCCGGCCATGGCGAAGCGGATCATGGCGAGGGTCATCCGGGCCTGCCAGGTCCAGTCGGCCATCTGCGCGCGGGCCTCGGGGTCGGTCAGCAGCCAGCGGACGAAGTTGGCGCCGGGGCGGGCGACCCACGGGAACCACTCGGCGGCGGCCCGGTTGTGGCCGACGACGTTCCAGGCGTGGTCTGCGAGGTAGGCGGGCTCCGGCATCTGACGGTCGACCAGTTCCTGGAGGTTGCTCAGGTCACCGGGCGCGTGCGGTCCGACGGCCGGGGTGCCGCCCATCGCGTACAGGTACAGCGAGGCCCGCTCGTCGGCGTCGAGCAGCAGGACGTCGGCGAGCCTGCCCAGCAGCCTGGGGTCGAAGCGGGCGCTGCCACCGCGCTCCAGGTCGCGGTACCAGCGCTCGCTCATGCCGAGCGTGGTGGCGACGGTCATCTGCGGCAGCGGCTTGCCGAGGCCGAGCCGCTGCCCGGCCCGGGCCCGCCAGTCGCGTAACAGGCTGGCGAGCCCCGGGAGTTCGGCGACGGCCGACTCGTCGTGGTCGAGGGGCGCGGGAATGTCCAGTGCCTCGCACGGCACCGTGAGTCTCTCCGCCGACAAGAGTCCCCACCCCCATGGTTCCGTGCCGGAGGGGTGTCCTCGGCACGTTCAGGGGAGCCTAACTCCTGGCGTGTATTCAATCAAGCAACTATATACCTACTCAAGCAACACAGAGTGACATCAGCTGGTCAGAGCCTCCGGTTCGGCCGTGGAGGTGGCCCGCTCGGCCGCGACGGCGCCGCGCGAGGCGAGGACGGTGACGGCGGTGGCCCCGGCGAACAGCGCGGCGAGCAGCACCCAGCCCGCCGCGCCGGCCGGCAGCAGCAGGCCGGTTGCCAGGAACGGACCGATGATCAGCTGCGCGCTCATGCCGGTGCTGAACAGCGACAGGTAGCTGGACCGGCCCGCCGGCGGCGCGAGTTCGTAGGAGATCTCCCAGCGCGAGACGGCGTGGAGGTTCTCCCCGACGGTCAGCATCGCGACGGCGACCACCGCGGCCCCCAGCGCCAGGTACTCGCCCCGTCCGTCGGCGAAGGCGAAGAACGCGCAGGCCAGCACCAGGAACAGGCACGCGACGCGGAGCATCTTCAGCGCCCTGGCGAGCCCCTGCGCGAGGCGGCCCACGGAGAGTTGGAGCACCACGGTGAGGACGGTGTTGATCGCCAGCAGGCCGGAGCTGGCGCTGGCCGGCAGCCCGGCCCGCTCCACCACCCAGAGCGGGAGCAGGATGAACAGCACGCAGTCGTGCAGCATCAGGATCGCGTTGGCGGCGGTGACCAGCAGGAACCGCCGGTCCCGGTAGGGCGATCCGCCCGTCGCGGCGGCCTCGGCCGGTGCGGCCCCGGCGGCGGGCGCCGGCGCTTCGGCACCGCCCGCGACCCGGCCGGCCCGCACCACGGCGAGGGCCACCGCCGCGAAGGCCGCCGCGTTGAACAGGAACAGGGCGACGAACGCGGCCCGGGAGTGGGCGGCCTGCACCAGCGCGGCCAGCAGGAAGCCCACGGTGAGGCCGATGTTGGTGATGGCCCGCAGCGAGGCCATGGTCTTCGTGCGCTCGGCGGCCCCCTCGAACTCGCCGACGATCACCTGCAGCAACGGTGAACAGGCCCGCGCCGCCGCGATGGTGAAGCACGTGACGACGAGGTACCCGGCGTAGCTGCCGACCAGGGCGTACCCGATGAACCCGGCGCCGCGCGCGAGCGTGAGCGCGACGTAGACCGGGCGGGCGCCGAACCGGTCGGCGACCGGCCCGAAGACCAGCGGGCTGATCAGGCCCACGACGTTGGCGGAGGCGATCGCGGTGCCGACGGCGACGGCGCTGATGTTCAGGTAGTGGACGAAGTACAGCGTGGCGGTGGCCAGGTAGAGGCCGTTGGCCACGGCGTCCACGGTGGTGCCGGCGGCCATGATCCGGCCCTGCCGGGAGCCTGGCAGCAACGACGCAGTGAGCCGGCGCAGCAGACTCGCCGCCGGCGGGGCGGTGGCAGTCGTCGTCACTCGGACTCCACGGTGAAGCGGACCGAGTCGGCGAGTTCGCGGGCGAGCTTGCGGGCCTGGGCGGGGGTGTCGGCGCCGACGACGATGACGCCGGCCCGGTCCCCGGAGGTGCGCAGCGGGCGGACGGTGCCGCCGGGCGCGACGGCGAGTTCGGCGCGGAGCACGTCGGGGTGGGCCGCGGCCTCCTCCCAGCCGTCGACGGCGACGACCTTCCCCGGCGGCGGGGTGAGGTAGCGGGCGGCGGCGGCCCGGACCGGCGTCAGGTCGGCCGCTTCGCGCGGGAGGCCGAGCAGGTCGTCGTAGATGAGGCCGTAGACCTGGAACCCGGGGATCACGTGGCCGAGCATGCGGTGGATCCAGTCGCCGCCGTAGCGGTTGTGGACCTCGCCGAGCACGATGCCGTCGGGGCCGAGCCAGAGCTCGACGTGGAAGGCGCCGCGGCGCAGGCCGAGGACGTCGAGCGCCGCCGCGACCGTCCGCTCGATCTCCGTCCGCCGCGCGTCCGGGAGTTCGGCCGGGAGGATGTGGCCGACCTCGACGAAGAACGGCGGCTCGACCTTCTCCTTCTCGGTGACGGCGAGGACGACCGGCGCGCCGTCGAGGAAGAGCCCCTCGACGCTGTACTCGGCGCCGTCGACGAACTCCTCGACCAGGAACGGGCCGGTGCCGGGCAGCAGGGCGACGGCGTCCGCCAGCCCGTCCGGGCCGGTGATCCGGCTCACGCCCGTGCTGCCCATCGCGTCCCGGGGCTTGACGATCCAGGGCCCGGTGGACGCGGCGAGGAAGGCCGCGGCCTCGTCGGTGCCGGCGCAGAGGCGGACGGCGGGCTGGCGGAAGCCGGCCGCGGCGAGCGCCTCCCGGCAGGCGTCCTTGGTGCGCACGCGGCGGACGGCCTCCGGCGGGTTGCCCGGCAGCGCGAGGGCCTCGGCGGTGTCGGCGGCGGCGACCTGGGCCATCTCCTGGAGGGCGAGGACGGCGTCGAACCGGGTGCCGTCCGCGACCTGGCGGCGCGCCCAGGCGGCCGTCTCGCCGGGGACGGTGAAGTCCACCGCCGAGACGGCGCCGGCCCGGCCGGTCACCGCCTCCGTGGCGGCGAGCACCGCCTCCTGGTTGGTGAGGTGGGTGCGCAGCCCCCGCTCGTGGGCTTGGTCGAGGGCGAGTTCCGCCATGTCGAGGCCGAGCGACACCGCCCGTACCCCGCCGACCAGCAACAGCGTGGCGGGGTCGGTTCCTGCGGACATGCGAGGGCTCCTTGCTCCAGGGGTGGGTGGTGCGTGGGTCAGGCGTCGTCGTCGGCGGGCGCGAGTTCGACCAGGACCTGCTCGGTGGCGACCAGGTCGCGCACGGCGCACGTGATCGCGGTGACGACGCCGGTGAAGGGCGCGAGGATGCGGTTCTCCAT
Organism: Kitasatospora sp. NPDC059408; assembly: GCF_042751525.1. Taxonomy (NCBI): domain Bacteria; kingdom Bacillati; phylum Actinomycetota; class Actinomycetes; order Kitasatosporales; family Streptomycetaceae; genus Kitasatospora; species Kitasatospora sp. NPDC059408. The sequence goes on along the minus strand of NZ_JBHYWI010000024.1, from coordinate 92,361 downwards.
CTTCATCGCCTCGACGACGACGAGGGCGGCCCCCTCCTCGACCCGGTCGCCGACCTCGCAGAGGAGGCCGACCACGGTGCCCGGCATCGGCGTCTTGACGGCGTTGTCGGCGGCCGCGGCGCCCGCGCCGGCGACGCTCCGGTCGGCCAGGGCCACCCGGTGCCCGTCGATGCCGAGCTCCCAGCCGGCTGCGGTGCGCAGGCCCGTCCAGGCGAGGCCGTCGACGGTCCCGCGGAACAGGCCCGGGCTGCCGGGCACGGCGGTGGCGGCGACGGTGAACGGCCGGCCCTCGACCTGCACCTCGGCGCTCGCGCCGCGGCGGGCGGTGAGGCCGACGCCCAGGGTTCGTCTGCCGTGGCGCAGTTCGACCCGCCCGAACGGCGCGACCGGGTCGAGCCGGCGGCGGTCGGACGGGCCGACGGTGCCCTGCCAGGGGGAGGCGGGGGCGCCGTCGAGCGGCGGGAGCTGCATCGCGGCCGCGCACGCGGCGGCGGCCTCGGCGCGCTCGGCCGGGGTGGTGCTGCCCTCCGCCGGGGTGGCGACCAGGGCGTCCACCAGGTGGGTGTCCATCCGGCCGGCGACGACGGCGGGCGCCCGCAGGAGCTCCGCGAGGAAGCCCAGGTTGGTGGTCAGGCCGAGCAGGGCGGTCCCGCGGACGGCGTCGGCCAGGCGGCGCAGCGCGGCCGGGCGGTCGGGCGCGTGGGCGATCAGCTTGGCGACCATGGGGTCGTAGAAGGCGGGCACCTCGGCGCCGCCGGTGAAGGCGGATCCGCCGAACTCCGGCTCGAAGGCGTCGAGTCCGGCGTCGAATCCCGCGTCGAATCCGGCCGCGCCGGTGCCGTGGCCGGTCGTGGTGTCGTCGAAGGCGGCCTCGACCCGGACGCCGGCCGGCCAGCGCACCGCGGCGGCGCGGCCGGGCGCGGGGCGGAAGCCCTCGGCCGGGTCCTCGGCGTAGACGCGGACCTCGACGGCGTGGCCGGTGGCGGTGATCTCGTCCTGGGCGAGCGGGAGCGGCTGCCCGTCGGCGACGCGCAGCTGCCACTCGACCAGGTCGACGCCGGTGATCTCCTCGGTGACCGGGTGCTCCACCTGGAGGCGGGTGTTGACCTCCAGGAAGTAGCAGCGGTCGGCCGGGTCGACGATGAACTCGAAGGTGCCGGCGTTGACGTAGCCGAGCGAACGGGCGCCGCGGACGGCCGCTTCCAGGAGCTCGGCGCGGACGGCGTCGGGCAGGTTGGCGGCCGGGGCCTCCTCGACGACCTTCTGGTGGCGGCGCTGCAGCGAGCACTCGCGCTCGAAGAGGTGGACGACGTTGCCGTGGCGGTCGCCGAAGACCTGGACCTCCAGGTGGCGGGGCCGCTCGACGTAGCGCTCGACGAGCAGCCGGCCGTCGCCGAAGCTGCCGCGGCCGAGCCGGACGGCCTCGGCGACGGCGTCGGGCAGTTCGGCGGCGGCGCGCACGACGCGCATGCCCTTGCCGCCGCCGCCCGCCACGGGCTTGAGCATCACGGGGTAGCCGATCCGCTCGGCGTCGGCGAGGATCGCCTCCGCCGATTCGGTGGCGGTCTCGGAGCCGGGCAGGACGGGCACGCCGGCGGCGGCCATCAGGGCGCGGGCGGTCGACTTGTCGCCCATGGCCGTGATCATCTCGGCGTCGGGTCCGACCCAGACCAGCCCGGCGGCGGCGACGGCCGCGGCGAAGCCGGGGTGCTCGGAGAGGAAGCCGTAGCCGGGGTGGACGGCGTCGCAGCCGGTGCGTAAGGCCGCGTCCACGAGCGCGGTGACGTCGAGGTAGCTCTCGGCGGCCGCGGCCGGCCCGATCCGGACGCGTTCGACGGCGCCTTCGAGGTGGGCGGAGCGGTGGTCCGCGTCGGAGTGCACGGCGACGTACTCGACGCCGAGGCGGCGGCAGGTGCGGGCGATCCGCCGGGCGATCTCGCCGCGGTTGGCGATCAGGACTCGTTTGATCATTTCGTCATCACATCCGGAACACGCCGAAGCGCGTCTCCTGCTTGGGAGCGTCGACGGACATGGCCAGGCACAGCGCCAGCCATTCGCGGGTCTCGGTCGGGTCCACCACGGCGTCCACCCACATCCGGGCGGCGTAGTAGAGCGGGTGGGACTGCCGCTCGTAGGTCTCGATGATGGGGCGCTTGATCGACTCCTCCTCCTCGGGGGAGAGGACCTTGCCCTCCTTCGCCAGCTGGTCGCTGCGCAGGAGCGCCATCACCGTCGCGGTCTGCTCGGCGCCGACCACCGTGGACTTGGCGCTCGGCCACATCGCCATCAGCCGCGGGCCCATCGAGCGCCCGCACATGGCGAGGTTGCCGGCGCCGTAGCTGCCGCCGACGACCAGGCTGAACTTGGGCACCTTGGCGGTGGAGACGGCGTTGACGAGCTTGGCACCGTGCTTGGCGATGCCGTCGGCCTCGTACTCGGCACCGACCATGAAGCCGTTGATGTTGTGCAGGAACAGCAGCGGGATGTCCCGCTGGGTGCACAGCTCGATGAAGTTGGCGGCCTTCTGGGCGCTCTCCGGGAAGAGGACGCCGTCGTTGATCAGGACGCCCACCGGGTAGCCGCCGATGTGGCCGGTGCCGCAGACGATCGTCGGGCCGTAGCGGGCGCGGTACTCGACGAGCTCGCTGCCGTCCAGCAGGCGGGCGAGGACGTCCCTGGCCGGGATGTGCTCGCGCAGGGTCGCGCTGACGATGCCGGGCAGTTCCGCCGGGTCGTACAGCGGCGGGCGCGGGGTCCGCGGCGGCGGGGCGAGTGCCGGGCGGCTGTCGCGGGCCATGATCTCCCGGACGATCGCGAGCGCGTGCTCGTCGTCCTCGGCCAGGTGGTCGGCCACGCCGCTGACCCGGGTGTGCAGGTCGGCGCCGCCGAGGGTCTCGGCGTCCACCATCTCGCCGGTGGCGGCGCGCACGAGCTGCGGGCCGCCGAGGAACACCGTGCCGGTGCCGCGCACGATCACCGTCTCGTCGCACATCGACGGGATGTACGCGCCGCCGGCGGTGCAGCTGCCCATGACCGCGGCGATCTGCGGCAGGCCGAGGGCGGACAGCTCGGCGATGTTGCGGAACATCCGGCCCAGGTGGTGCTCGCCCGGGAACAGGTGCTCCTGCAGCGGGAGGTAGACGCCTCCGGAGTCGACCAGGTAGATGCAGGGCAGGCCGTTCTCGCGGGCCACGTTCTGGGCGCGCAGCTGCTTCTCGACGGTCAGCGGGAAGTAGCTGCCGCCCTTGACGGTCGCGTCGTTGGCGAAGATCACGGCCGGCCGGCCGCTCACCACGCCGATGCCGGTGACCAGGGCGGCCGAGGGCACGTGCTCGTCGTAGACCTCGTGCCCGGCCAGCTGGCCCAGCTCCATGAACGGCGTGCCCGGGTCCAGGAGCCGGTGCACGCGCTGACGGGCGGTCATCTTGCCGCGCTCGGTGTGGCGCCGCCGCGAGCGCTCGTCGCCGCCGGCCACGGCGGTGGCCCTGGCCCGCGCGATGACCTGCCGCTTCTCGTCGAACGCCGCCGAGTTGCGGCGGAACGCCTCGGAGGAGGTGTCGACGTGGGACTGCAGGACGGTCATCGGCGCTGCTCCTGGGCGCCTGCGGCCTTGGCGGCCAGGCCCTCGGCACGCAGGCCGTCGTTGAGGGCGGTGCAGAAGTCCCGGATCTCCGCCTCGGCCATGTTGGCGCGCAGCATCAGGCGCAGGCCGGCCTTGCCGCGGCCGATGACCGGGAAGAAGATCGGCGAGGTGTAGTAGCCGCGCTTCAGGAGCTCCCCGGCGAGGCGGATGGTGGCCTCCTCGGAGCCGATGTCCACGAAGCGGATCGGCAGGCCGTCGCCGCTGAACGAGGTGTCCACGAGCGAGTCGAAGAGGGAGATGTTGTCCTGCAGCCGCAGCTGGAGCTCCTTCAGCTCCGGGGAGCGGTGCAGTTCGACGGAGGCCATGACGGCGCCCAGGCCGGCGGTGTTGATGCGCTGTGACCACATCAGCGGGCCGCCGTTGCGCAGCGCGGTGTCGCGGCGCTTCCGATCGCCGTTACGGCCGAGGAAGATCGCCCCGCCGGACGCGCCGAAGCCCTTGTTGAGCGAAGTGATGATCAGCGTGCGGTCGTTCATGCCGCCGCGCGCGGCCATCTCCTCCAGGACGGCGCCGCGCCCGCGCTCGCCGACGGTGGAGACGCCGTGCGCCTCGTCGAAGAACAGGAACAGCCCGTACTTCTCCTGGAGGCGCAGCAGTTCGGCGATCGGGGCGGCGCCGCCGGTGCTGTAGACGCCGTCGGCGACGAAGGCGACCTGCGGGTGCTTGCGGCAGAGGTCTTCCAGGGCCGCCATGTCGTTGTGCGCGATGGTGACGATCTCGGCCTCGTCGGCGACGGCGGGCTTGAGCGCGTTGAGGCAGAAGTGCGCGTTCTTGTCGAAGACCATCAGCGGCGGCACGTCGTCGGTGAGCAGCCCGGAGGCGAGCAGCGGCAGGCTCGCCCAGGCCGCGGCGGCGCACGAGGCGACGGTGACGGCCTCGACGTCGAACAGCTCGGACAGCGCGGTCTCGGCGTCGCGCAGCGAACCGAAGCGGATGCGCATGCGGGAGGTCGAGCTGTTGAGCGCGCCCTCGGCGAGCACCGCGTCGGCGGCGGCCCGCACGATCCGGGGGTGGGTGTCGAGGCCGAGGTAGGAGTAGGAGGACATGTTCACGAACTCGTGGCCGTCGGCCAGCGCCCGGTGCCGCCCGTCACCGAGGCCGGACACCACGATGTCGAACATCCCGGCCTCGGAGGTGACCTCCCAGAAGTCGTGGCTGATCCGCGCGGACTTCTTGAGGTTCAGGTAAGTGTGCACGCCGGTTTCCTTGTCGGATTGCGGTACAAAAATGCAAGGCGAAGCCACCCGGAATGACGACGTCATTCGGGACCATCGGGGTCATTGGGGGAAAGGGCAACGCCGCTCAGCGAACGGAAGCATTGATCCAAAGAATTCAATACCCCGGAACGACTGTCAACCGGAAACTATTTGCCGCCTCGCAAAACGGACAGACCGGTATGCGCCGGGTGCACCGGAAAATATTTGCCGGTCGGCCGCCATTGACACCCCTCGGGCCATTGGATAAAAACCGGGGCGCATTGTGCCGACCGACCGGTCGGGCGGGAAACCCGGGATTACCGGATCGGGACGGCGGCGCCCGAGACGCGGACGCGGGCGTCGCCCTCGCGCAGCTCGACGTGCAGCAGACCCGGGCGGCCGAGGTCCTCGCCCTGGTGGAGCGTCAGGACGGCCGACGCGCCGACGGCGCCCAGCTCGCGCAGGTAGGCGCCGAACGCGGCGGCGGCCGTGCCGGTGGCCGGGTCCTCCACCACGCCGCCGACGGGGAACGGGTCGCGGACGTGGAAGACGTGCGTGCTCTCCCGCCACACCAGCTGGAGGGTCAGCAGGCCCCGGGCCGTCATGTAGGCGGCGAGGCCGTCGAAGTCGTACGCGAGGCGGGCCAGGCGGTCGCGGGTGGCGGCGGCGAGCACGAGGTGACGGGCGCCGGCGTAGGCGACGCGGGGCGGCAGGTCCGGGTCCAGATCGGCGGCGGCCCAGCCGAGGAGGGCGAGCGCCCCGGCGACGTCGCCCTCGCTCACGTCCTCGACCTTCGGCTCGACGCTGGTGAGGGTGGCGCGCAGCACGCCGTCCGCGTCCGCCGCCACCTCGACCGGGACCTCCCCGGCCGCGGTGCTGAAGACGAACCGCCCTGGGCCGGTGCGCGCGGCGAGGGCGACGGCCGAGGCCACGGTCGCGTGCCCGCAGAACGGCACCTCGGCGAGCGGGCTGAAGTACCGGACGGCGTAGGCGCCGCGGCCGGTGCCGGGGGTGAGGAAGGCGGTCTCCGAGTAGCCGAGCTCGGCGGCGATGGCGAGCATCCGCCCGTCGGACAGCCCGGTGGCGTCCGGGACGACGCCGGCCGGGTTGCCGCCCTCGGGGCGGGTCGCGAAGGCGGTGTAACGGAGGATCTCGGGAGTGGTCGAGGACGTGTCACGGGTCATGCCCGACGAACGCGGGCCGCCACGACCGTGTTCCCCCCGGTCACCCTTCCCCCGGTCACCGCAGGACGGCCTCCAGCAGGTCGGAGCCCAGCCGGGCGCTGCCGGCCAGGTCGAGCTCGTACAGCATGTACCGCCCGCGCCGCCGGGTGACCAGCAGTCCGGCCTTGCGCAGCACGGCGAGGTGGCGGGAGACCTCGGGGGCCGAGAGCTGCCAGGCGGCCGCGAGTTCGCCGGTGGTGTGCGGGCCGCGGGCGATCGTCCGGGCCAGGCGCAGCCGGATCGGGTGGGCGAGCGCCTCCAGCCGCTGCTGGACGAGCGCCAGCGAGACCGGCTCCGGCAGCCCGGCCTCGGCCACGGGGTACTGGACGACCGGCCGCCAGCCCGGGGCGTGCACGACGAGCAGGTGCGGACGGCCGAACGCGGTCGGGATGAACGTCACTCCCCCGCTCGCCACCCCACTGGTGGCGTTGTCCTGGAGCTTGTCGACGACGATCCGGCGCCGGCCGTCCGCGCCCTGCTCCAGCGCGACGGACGGCGAGACCGCCGCGAGCGCCTCGCCGGCGCCGCGCAGGCGCACCAGGTCGGCCTTGCGCCGGGCGTCGGCGGCGAGGTCGGGCAGGACGCGCTGCCAGGCGTCGGCGAAGAACGCCGACCCGCAGTCCTCCAGCATCCGCCGCACCAGGGCGCGTACGGCGGGCGGGTCGGCCAGCAGCCGGTCCGCGAAGGCGGCCTGACGGGGGCCGCGGGCGAGGGCGAGCTCGCGGGCCCGCTCGTTCGCGACGGGATCGCTCAGCGGGGAGGCCATCCGCCGGGTGAGCCTGGAGGAGCCGCACGTGGTGATGAGCGCGGCGGTGACGTACAGCTCGTCGTCGACCCGGTCGACGGCGTCGAGCTCCTCCGCGAGGGTGGCGCCGGGCAGGCCGGGCACGAGGAAGTCCGCGCGGGAGGAGCGCCAGAGGAAGTCCGCCTCCAGCAGCCGCTCCGACAGCTCGGGCGGGATCGTCGCGGCCGTGGAGGAGGCCCAGCCGTGCAGCGCGGGGTGGTGCCCGGGCTCGGCGAGGACGTGCAGCATCGCGTTCAGCTCGGCGAGCGGGGACGGCGTGAAGACGAGGCGCTCGTCGGGCAGTCCGGTGATGTCGATGGTCAAACTCACGGAAGGAATCCTCCCACCAGGCCCGATGCACCCCGCCGCCGATTGACGCGAACCGTCAATCGACGTGCCCCGGCGGCCGGCCGGGGCGCACGGTGTCGGCCATGAGCCTGATCCAGGAGAAGTCCGTCCACGACCACGCCGCCGCCCGGGCCGGTGAGCCGCCCGCGCCGCCGGTCGGCACGAGCCGCCGCGGCCCGTCCGCCCTCCTCACCCTGCTCACCGCCGCCGGCGGGCCCCGCTACGCCGCCGCCCTGCTCGTGGACGCGGTGGGCACCGGCCTGCTGCGCCCGTTCCTGTTGCTCTACGGCATCGAGGTGCTGCACCTGACCGCCGGCGGGGCCGGCCTCGCGATGACCCTCGGCATGGTCGTGGGCCTCATGGTGGTGCCGCTGACCGGCCGGTGGATCGACCGGGGCGCCCGCACCCTGCCGGCCGCGGCGACGCTCGCGGTGCGGTCGCTGGGCGCGCTCGCGCTGCTCGCGGCCGGCGGCCTGCCCGGCTTCACGGCGGCGGCCGTGCTGATCGGCGTGGGCAGCCAGTCCTGGCCGGCCACCCACGCCGCCGTGGTCAGCACCCTGACCGAGGGCCGGCTGCGGGACGCGGCGCTGGCCGCCGGGCGCTCGCTGCGCAACGCCGGGATGGGCGCGGGCGCGCTGCTGGCCACCGTCGCGGTGACCGGCGGCGAGGGCGCGATCCGGCTGCTCGCGGGCGTGACGGGCGTGGCGTGCCTCGGCGCCGCCGCCCTCGTCCGCTCGCTGCGGGTGACGGCTCCGCCCGCTCCCTCCGCTCCCGTCGGCGCTCCGCAGACCGGCCCCCGCACGCCGATGCGGCGGATCACCCTGCTCAGCCTCGCCAACGTGCCGTACGCCTTCTGCTTCGACGTGCTGGAGGTGGCCCTGCCCGCGCTGCTCGTGCTGCACCTCCAGGCCTCGCCCGCGTGGTCGTCCGGCGTCTTCGTGGGCAACACGGTGCTGGTGCTCGCGCTCCAGCTGGCCCTGGTGCTGCGCCTCGCGCACCGGCCGCGGCGCGTGGTCATGGCGGCCGCCGGGTTCGCGCTGTCGCTGTCGTTCCTGGGCTTCTGGGCGGCCGGTTCGCTGGGCGGCACGCCGGGCGCGGCGGGCATCGCGATGGTCGCGGTGCTGTTCACGCTGGGCGAGATCCTCTACACCGGCTCCGGCACGGCCCTGGTGGCGGCCGTGGCGCCGCCGCACCTGCTCGGGCGGGCGCTGGCCCGCTGGGAGCTGTCGATGGGCGTGGGCAGGGCGGCGGCACCCGCGGTGCTGACGGCCCTGCTGGCGGCCGGGCCCGGGGTGCTGTGGTCCACGCTGGCGGTCGCCACGCTCGCGGGCGCGGTGGCGGTGCTGCGGCTGGGACCCGCGGAGTGACGCCGGCCGCGGCGGCCCTTCCCGGGATGCGGGCGGGCCGCCGAGCACCGATCCTGGGCGCGACGCCTGTCCCCGGAAGGAAGATGCATGAGCGAGCGAAGCGAGCAAATCATCGAGAGGTGCGTGTTGCGCGAAGCGCCTGCCGACCGAAGGGAGGCGGGCGCATGAGCGCGCTCGACTTCGAGGTCATCGACAGCCCGGACAGCTCCCTCAACAAGACCTCCGTCCTCGTCACCGGCCCGAACGACGCCCTGCTGGTGGACGCCGGCTTCACCCGCTCCGACGGCCGTCGCCTCGCCGAACGGATCCGGGCCACCGGCAAGCGGCTCACCACGGTGTTCGTCAGCCACGGCGACCCGGACTTCTACTTCGGTGCGCAGGAGGTCCAGGACGCCTTCCCCGAGGCCCGCTTCCTCGCCACCCCGTCCACCGTCCAGCACATCCAGGACACCTACGAGGCCAAGCTCGGGGCCTGGACGCACCTCGGCCCCGAGCTGCCCACCCGGCTCGTGCGGCCCGAGCCCCTGCACGGCGACGAACTCGTCTTCGAGGGCCACCGGTTCGAACTGCGCGGCGCCGACTTCCACCTGCCCGACCGGCACTACCTGTGGCAACACCACCACCACGCCGTCCTCGGCGGCGTACTGCTGTTCGAGGGCCTGCACGTGTGGACCGCCGACACCCCCGCCCCCGAGCAACGGGCCGCCTGGATCGACCTGTTGGACGGCATCGAGGCGCTGGAACCGCAGTTCGTCGCGGCCGGCCACCGCACCGCCGGCGCGCCCACCAACCTCACCTCCGTCTTCCACACCCGCGACTACCTGCGCGCCTTCGAGACCGAGATCGGCCGTTCCCCGGACGCCGCCGCGGCCAGACAGGCCCTGGAGAAGCGCTTCCCGGACCTCGGCCTGGCGATCGCCGTCGACCTCGGCACGAAGGTCGCCATGGGCGAGACGACCTGGGGCTGAGCCACGATGATCGAGATCCCGCGCGGGACCGCCGCGTTCAACGAGTCCGCCGCCCCCGCCGACGTCGTCCGCCGCCAGTACCTCGCCTCCGCCCGCGGCGACCTCGCCGCCCTGCGCGCCACCCTCGCCGACGACATCGAGTGGACGGAGATGGCCGGCTTCCCCCTCGCCGGCACCTACCGCACCCCCAAGGGCGTCACCGGCAACGTGATGGAACGCCTCGCCGCCGAGTGGCACGACTGGACGGCCCACGACGACACCTACGTCGTGGACGGCGAGAACGTCGTCGTCCTGGCCCGCTACACGGCCGTCCACAAGACCACCGGCAAACCCCTCGCGGTGCGCGTCGCCCACCACTTCGTGGTGCGCGGCGGCCGCATCGTGCGCTTCGAGCAATTCACCGACACCGCCCTGGTCCGCGACGCGACACAGCCGTAGGCCACGCCCCCCACCTGACTTCACCCGAACGGGGGAGCCGGTGGCGGCGCGCCCGGCGCGGTCTCGACAGGCCACCGGCGAGGCGGCAGGCTGGCCGTCGATCCGGGCCGGAGAGCGAGGAGTTCAGCATGGGAACCGCGGACGACAGCGGACGTGAGCGGCCGATCGTCATCGTCGGCGCGTCGCTCGGCGGGGCCAAGGCCGCGCAGGCGCTGCGCGAGGCCGGGCACCGGGGCGGCATCGTCCTGATCGGCGAGGAGCACGAGCGCCCGTACGAGCGGCCGCCGCTGTCCAAGGGCTACCTGCTCGGCAAGACGCCCCGCGAGAAGATCTACGTCCACCCGCCGCAGTGGTACGCCGAGAACGACATCACGCTGCGCCTCGGCACGGCCGTCTCCGCGATCGACCCCGCCGCGCACACCGTCACCCTCGCCGACGACGGGCGGATCGAATACGCCAAACTCCTGCTCACCACCGGCTCGGTGCCGCGCCGCCTGCCGGTGCCCGGCGCCGACCAGGACGGTGTGCTCTACCTGCGCCGGGTCGAGGACAGCGACCGGATCAGGGCGGCGCTGCGCCCGGGCGCCCGGGTCGTGGTGATCGGCGCCGGCTGGATCGGCCTGGAGACCGCCGCCGCGGCCCGGGAGGCGGGCGCCGAGGTCACCGTGCTGGAGGCCGCCGAGCTCCCGCTGCTGCGCGTGCTCGGCCGCGAGGTCGCCCAGGTCTTCGCCGACCTGCACCGCTCGCACGGCGTCGACCTGCGCTTCGAGGTCCGCGTCGAGGAACTCACCGGCGCCGACGGCACGGTGACGGGCGTCCGGCTCGGCGACGGCGGCACCGTCCCGGCCGACGTCGTCATCGTGGGCATCGGCATCGCGCCCGCCACGGCCCTCGCCGAGGCCGCCGGCCTGGAGACCGACAACGGCATCAAGACCGACGAGCACCTGCGCACCTCCGCCCCCGACGTCTACGCGGCCGGCGACGTCGCCAACGCCTACCATCCGCTGTTCGCCCGCCACATCCGCGTCGAGCACTGGGCCAACGCCGTCAACCAGCCCCAGACCGCCGCCCGCGCGATGCTCGGCGGGGACGACGCCGGGTACGACCGCGTCCCGTACTTCTTCACCGACCAGTACGACCTCGGCATGGAGTACGTCGGCTACGTCGACCCGGGCGGCTACGACCGCGTGTTCTTCCGCGGCGACCCGGCCACCCGCGAGTTCATCGCCTTCTGGCTCGCCGACGGCCGGGTCCTCGCCGGCATGAACGTCAACGTCTGGGACGTCACCGACCCGATCCGCGAACTCGTCCGCTCCCGGCGGGTGGTGGACCCGGCCCGCCTCGCCGACCCGGCGGTCCCCCTCGGCGAAGTGTAGGGGCCCGGGAGGGGCGCGACCGCTTCTGGGCGGGCACATGGGGCCGCCCGAGCTCGGAGAGCTCGAACCGACACGATCGCCGGGGCCCGAACCGGTGTCAGTGCGGCGACGAGGGCGGGACCCACGGGTGGGTGCCGGACTCGTTCGGGGTGCTCGCAGGGGGGCCTGCGGGGGCGGGCGGATCGCCTGCCGGACCGGTGGGGTCGGGCGTCGTCGGTGGCGGGGCCGGTTCGGTCCGGTCCCGCCGCAGTGCGACCAGGGACACGACCGCGGTGAGCACGGCGGCGATGGCCGACAGCAGTCCCGCCAGCGCGCTGACGAGTGCCGTGATCTCCGCGGTGCGGTCGACGGGTTGGCCCTCGCCGCACAGGCACGGGAAGTGGATGGCCTGGAAGAAGGCCAGGACACCGCCGGCCACGAGCAGGAAGGCCAGCACGCCGAGGCCCGCCGCCACGCGCATCCGGCGGACGAACCAGCGCGGACGCGCCGCGACGGCCCGGACCCGATCAGGACGCGGACGCCAGTCGAACTCGCCGTTGCTGCGGTCGGATTCCACCACGCCAGGGTAGTCCCGGGGGACGGGTCACGTGTCCATTTCAGGACGTGACCACCGCTCGGCCGACGGCTGACGAACTGCCCGTCCGTGATACTGGAGGTCCTGGGACGGCGGCGCGGGCAGGGAGGCGTGGTGGGTGGGACGGCCGGGTTCGCCGTGGTGGTGTTCGGCGGGCTGGGGGGCGTGGTCGCGTACCTGGCCGGGGTGGTCGGGTTGCGGGAGGTGCGGCGGCTGCGGCGGGTCGGGGTGCCGGTGCGGGCGCTGGTGCGCGAGCGCGTGCCGACGCCCGACGACCGGGTCTCGCCGCCGCGTCCGCTGCTGCAGTTCGAGACCGAGGACGGCCGGGTGGTCGAGGTCTTCTCCCCCGTCCCGTCCACCCGGCGTCACCCCCTGCCGGACGGTGGCCACGTACCGCTGCGCTACGACCCGGCCGACCCGCGCCAGGTGCTCGTCGAGGGGCGCGAACGGCGGCCGCTGGAGTACGGGTTCATCGCGCTGGGGCTGTCGATGGTGCTGATCGCGCTCGTCCTGGCGGTCGTGGCACTCTAGGCGGACCGGACCGCCTCAGGCCCCGACGGTGGCGAGGGCCGGACGGAAACCCGTGCTCGCCCCGAGGATCGGCTGGGGATCGGACCAGACGCTCCCGCCGGGGTCGAACCGGTTCCACCAGATGCGCTGGTCGCCGTCCGCCCCCTTCCACGTCATGACGGTGGACCCGCCGTAGACGGCGAGGGCGGGCCCGACGCCACTGCGCGCCCCGGGCACCGCCTGGGGCGGGGTCCACACCGTCGAGGACGGGTAGAGCCGGCTCCACCAGATGCGCTGGTCGCCGTCCACCCCCTTCCACGCCATGAGCAGTCCGCCGCCCGGCTGCCCGGCCAGGGCGACCCCGGCGCTGGTGGCGGCGCCGTCGACCGGCTGCGGCCCGGTCCAGGAGTTGCTGCCCGTCGAACCGCCCTGGTAGCTGTTCCACCAGATGCGCTGGTCGCCGTCGACACCCTTCCACGCCATGCACGGCACGCCGTACGGCCCACCGCTGCGGTCGACCGCCAGAGCGGGCCCGAAGCCACTGGACGCCCCGGGGACCGCCTGCGGTGCCGTCCACCCGCCGTAGTAGCTGTTCCACCAGATCTGCTGGTCCCCCGTGACGCCCTTCCACGCCATGAAGACCCCGGCGTAGTCGGTCAGCGCCGGGCCGACGCTGCTCGCGGCGCCCGGCACCTGCTGGGGCGCGGACCAGGCACCCCCGTCGAACGAGTTCCACCAGATCCGCTCGTCGCCGAGGACACCCTTCCAGGCCATGCACAACGGCCCGCCCCACGGCCCGGCCAGGGCGACCCCGGCGCTGGTGGCGGCGCCGTCGACCGGCTGCGGCCCGGTCCAACCGGTGCCGTTCACAAGCTGGTTCCACCAGATCCGCTGGTCCCCGTCGACGCCCTTCCACGCCATGAACGTGCTCCCGTCGGCGACGCCCGCGAGATTCGGCAGCCGCTCGGCACCGACCGCGACCGGCACCACCGATCCGCCGACTCCGGCCACGGCCACGGCCGTTGCCCCCAGGCGGAGCAGACGCCTCCGGCTCAACCCCGAGCTCAGAGCTTCTTGCGACACTGTTGACCCTCCGTCACATGAGAGGTGCTCATCGAACCCTGTGCGCGCCGGGGAGCGTACGGAAGCCACTATGACACGGGCGAACGGCGGTGGGGGGAGGCCGAGTTCAGCCGCCCTAGTCCCGGCTCGCCCGCAGCGCCGACGGGGTGGTGCCCGTGTGGAGGCGCATCGTGCGGGTGAGGTGGCTCTGGTCGGCGAAGCCGCAGAGCTGGGCGATCGCGGCGATGGGGGTGTCGGTGGTGAGCAGGGCCCGGCGGGCGTGTTCGAGGCGCAGGCGGACGAGGTACTGGTGCGGCGACTGGCCGGTGGAGGCGCGGAACGCCCGGGTGAAGTGGGACGGGCTGACGCCGGCCACGGCGGCGAGGTCGGTGAGGGAGAGCCGGCCGTCGAGGTAGCCGTTCATGTGGTCGACGACCCGGTCGAGCCGCTTCGGGGTGAGGCCGCCGTCCCGTTCGGGCAGGCCGGGGCCGCGGGTGGCGGCCGTGCGGATGAGGTGGGCGGCGAGGGCCTGGAGCAGGGACTGCGCGTAGAGCGGGTCGGCGGGGCGGGGGCCCTCGTACTCGGCGACCAGGCGCTCGACGAGCATGGCGAGGAACGGGTCGGTCAGGTGGAAGCGCGGGGCGAGTTCCAGCGGCCCCGGCAGGTCGCTCTCGGTGGCGAGCTTCTCCAGCCAGGCCGGTTCGAGGGCGACGATCATGAGTTCGGCGTCCTGCCCCCAGCGCGGGCGGGAGGCCCAGCCGGCCGGGTTGATCAGCGCCTGGCCGCGGTGGAAGCGCTCGCGCCGGGGCCGGCCGTCGGCGGACCAGGCGAGGTCGGCCGAGGTGCCCGCGTGCACGGCGAGGACGTGCCGGGTGGGCCCGTCCTCCATCGGGGAGTCCCCGGTGGCGGCCCGTTCGAGGCCGCGCTCGACCACGGCCTCGTCGAGGTCCTGGCCACTGCCGGAGAGCCGGAGCAGGTGCGGCTTGATGGCGGACAGGGACGTCGCGTGGGTGGTCATACCGTCGATTCTGGTCCGTCCGGGGGACGGATGACGACCGCGGGCGGCGGCGGATCCGGGTGCCGCGCGAGATCGTGAGCGGTTCGTTCCAGGGGGCGCCGGATCGTTCAAGCCCCGGAGGGGCCTCGCGGCGGACAGTGGCGCGGCGAACACATCCCCCATCTGGCGAGGAGCCGTAGATCATGAGCAGCAACCACTCCCTGGCCGGCAAGGTCGTCCTGGTCGGCGCCGGTGCGAAGAACCTCGGCGGACTGATCAGCCGCACCGCGGGCGCCGACGGCGCGAAGGTCGTCGTGCACTACCACTCGGACGGGACCGCGGCGGACGCCGAGGCGACGGTCGCCGCGGTCAAGGCCGCCGGCGGCGAGGCGGTGGCCGTGCAGGGCGACCTGACGAAGCCCGCCGAGGTGGAGCGCGTCTTCGCCGTCGCGAAGGAGACGTTCGGCGGCGTCGACGTCGCCGTCAACACGGCCGGCATGGTGCTGCGCAAGCCGATCGTGGAGACCACCGAGGCCGAGTACGACGTGATGCACGCCGTGAACGCCAAGGCCGCGTACTTCTTCATCCGCGAGGCGGGCAGGCAGCTGAACGACGGCGGCAAGGTCGTCACGATCCTGACCTCGCTGCTCGCAGCGTTCACGGACGGCTACTCCACCTACGCGGGCGCCAAGGCCCCGGTCGAGCACTACACGCGGGCCGCGGCCAAGGAGTTCGCCGCGCGCGGGATCTCGGTGAACAACGTCGCCCCGGGCCCGATGGACACCCCGTTCTTCTACGGCCAGGAGACCCCGGAGCGCGTGGCGTTCCACAAGTCGCAGGCGATGGGCAACGACCTGACGAAGATCGAGGACATCGTCCCGATCGTCACGTTCCTCGCCACCGACGGCTGGTGGATCACCGGCCAGACCCTCTTCGCCAACGGCGGCTACACCACCCGCTGATCCGAAGGACGCGCCCCGGCGCTGCCCCGGGCCCGTCGGGTCCGGGGCAGCGCGCCGTCACGTGATGACCGCCGTCGTCGCGGCCGTGGCGGCGGTGACGACGGTGATCGCCGCGATCGCGGCCTGCATGTTCCGGATCGCCTCGCCGACCGGTCCGCTCGCCCACTCGCCGGCCGCGATGGCCGCGAACCGCGGCTCGACCTCCTTGCGGGGCAGGTCGGGGAAGGCCAGGCGGTGCAGGCGGGTCGCGTGGATCAGGGCGATCAGCGTGGCGGTGCGGGCGTCCGGGTCCTCGCCGCGCAGGACGGCGGCGGCGAGGCGCTCGCGCAGTGCGCGCTCGACCGTCGGGTCGGCCTCGGGGTAGCGGCGGACCGGGAAGATGCCAAGGGCGCGGTGGCGCTCCTCGGTGATCAGGCCGCGCTCGCACAGGCGCTGGACGGCGTCGCGGACGGCGGTGGGGCGGTCCGTGGTGAGCCAGCCGGACGCCTTCCCCGCCCCCCGACCCGCGCCCTTGCGCTCGGCCCACTCGGCGAGCCGGTCGAGGCGGCCGTCCAGGAGCGGGTCGCCGGTGGGGGTGCGGTCGGCGACGGCGAGCCGGCCGTCGTCGACGGTGACGCGCCCGGCCAGCACGAGGTCCGCGAGGATGCCGCCCGCGACGGCCCAGCCCGCGCTCGCCGCCTCCTTCGCGACGCCGGACTCGTCGTCCAGCGAGAGCAGCATCAGTTCTTCGCCGATGGTCACCTGCATGTCCAGGCCCCTTCCGTGGTTCGTGATCATTGTTCCAGGAGGCCCTCGGGGCCCGTGAGGTCGGCCCCCAGGGTCTCGGCGAGGCGGCGGGCCCGGGTGTCCTCGCGCAGCAGCGTCCGGAGCAGGGCGTCGGTGTCGCGGGCGCCGGCCAGGTAGGCCTCGACGGAGCGCGGGTCGGCGGGCAGCGGCAGCCCGCCGTCGGCGAGGGCGGCGTGCGCGCGGGCGTGGTCGAGGCCGAGCCGGGCGGCGAGTGCGGAGTCCTCACCGTCCGCCGAGCCGTCCGCGGGGCCGCCCTCCGGGCCGCTGTCCGGGTCGCCGCCCGGGGGCTGCCGCTGGTGGCGGGCGACCTCGTGCAGGGCGAGGACGGCGAGCAGGACGTGTTCGGTGCCGGGCGAGCGCCGGCCGAGGCGTTCGGCCTGGGCGTCGGTCTCCCGCCGGACGGCGGCGAGGGCGGCTCCGGCGGCGGCCGGGCGCGTCAGCATCCGTTTCCAGCGCGGCTGCCGACCGGCGCGGTGGGCGAGGACGGCGTCCCGGGTGGGGCGCAGCAGGGGGTGGAGGCCGCCGCGGGCCGCCGGGGCGTCGAGGTGCGCGAGGACAGTGGCGGGGGCGACGCCGCAGCGGGCGAGCAGTTCGGCGGCGCGGTTGCCGGGGTCCGCGAGGACGGCGCGCAGGACGTGTTCGGCGGTGAACCTCGGGGCGTGTTCGTCGCGGGCGTGGTCCATCGCCGTGCCGAGGGCGTGGGCGGCGGCCGCGGAGATCCGGCGCTCGGCGTCCGCGAGCCCGCCGTCGTCGGCCGTCCACTCCACGCGGCGGTCGCGCAGGGCGGCGTGCAGGGCGGGCGCGGGCGCTCCGGCGGCGGTGAGGGCGCGGGCGGCGCCGCCGCCGCCGGCGGCGGCCGCGGCGGCGAGCAGGTGTTCGGTGCCCAGCCGCCCGCCGCTGACCTGTCGCGCGGTGTCCAGGACGTCCAGCGCCCGCCGGTCCGGTTCCAGTGTCGTCTCCATGCCGGCCCTCCCCATTCCTTGGCCGCGACCATACGTCGAATTTGCCTTCACTTTGCCGAATTCGACGTAGGGAACGCGTCAAGAAATCCCGGCGCGGACCGGGGAAGCCGCCGACCAGGCACGAAGGTCTGCCCGTTCGGGCAGCGGTCCCGGGTGGGGGCGGCGCTTACCGTGGACGGGTGAGCGTACGGGCGGGGGCACGGCGGGGCGGAGCGTCGGGGGCAGGCCCGGGGATGGCGCCCGGCACGAGCCCGGTGGCGCACACTCCCGCCGCCGCTCTGCTGTCCCTGCAACGGGCGGCGGGGAACGCGGCCACCACCGCGCTCGTCCGGTCGGTGCGATCCGCGCCCGCGGCCGTCGTCCAGCGCGTCGACGGCGTCGTCCAGCGCGTCGACGGCGCGGACACGGCTCCTGTGAGCGATCCGGAGGCGCTCGCGGCCGTCAACGCGCTCCCCGCGCACGTCCTGAGCGGGGGCGGCGGGGTCCCGCTCACCACCGACACGCAGAAGGGGCACTTCCTGCGGGCCGGCCTCGGCTGGTTCGGCACGGTGGCCGCGCTCGTCGCCCACTACTCCGCGATCGAGCAGTCCGCGGTGCCCGGCCGGCCCTGGCTGCACCGCGACGCCAAGGCCCGGCTGGAGGGGGTGGCGACGGCGCTGGAGGGCCCGATGCCGTCGTCCAGCACCGCCTTCGCCTTCCGCAAGTCCTTCGACGCGAACACCAAGTTCACCCCGGCGTCCATGCACACCCTCGGGTACGCCATCGACTACGACGCCACGAACATGCCGCAGATCGGCAAGGCCGAGACCGCGGAGCTGGTCCGGTCCGTCACCGGCGCGGAGAGCCACGCCGACCTGGGCGAGTACGGGCAGCGCAGGGCGTTGATCCGCGCGACCGGCGACGCGACCGCCGGGGATCCCGACGTCGCGCCCTCCCCCGCCGCCCAGGCGCACTTCGACCGGCTGCGCGCCGAGTCCGGGCGCCTCGCGCAGACCTCGGCGGCCTTCCAGGCCTCCCTCGGCGACAACCGCGACGCCTTCCTCGACCTGCGCACCCGCTACTTCGAGGCCACCACCGACGCCGACCGCGCCGCCCTCCTCGCCCAGGTGCCCGCCCTCATCGCACCCTGGACGGCGGCGATCACCGCCGAGGAGCAACGGATCGCCCGGGCCGCCGCCGCGGCCGGTCTCGACGCGGCCGACCTGCCGAGCCGCCAGCGGCTCACCACCCAACTCGCCAACCTCGACGCGGTGAAGGCCGCCGCCGTCCGCGACCAGCGGGCGGTCCGGCACGCCGCCGAGCCGGCCGAGACGAGCCCGGCCGGCCGCCGGCTCGCGCAGTGGGAGCAGAAGCTCGACCTGACGGCCTCCGGCGGCTACGCGGACCGGCTGACCGCCGTCGTCAACGCGGCCGAGGACCGCCGCACCGCGCTCGCCCCGCTGCTCGGCGCCCGCGAGCAGGCCGCGACGCTCACCTCCCTGCGCGCCAAACTCGCGACTCCCGCCTACCTGTTCGGGCAGAAGAAGGCGGGCAAGAAGGGCACCCGGCCGACCACGGCCGCCGCCGTCGCCTCCCCCTCGATGGCGCAGCTGGTCGAACGCGGTTTCTACAACCCCCGGGAGCGGACGGCCGGTTCGGAGCACTTCGACGCCGAGTTCCTGGTGCAGCTGGCGCGGCACGGCTTCGACGGCGGCCTGGCCTGGGGCGGGGAGTCCACCGACTCCATGCACATGGAACTGGTCGTCGACCGCCCGGCGGCCCAGCCCCCGGCCGGCGCGCACCCGTAGCGCGCCGCACCGCCACCGCCACCGGCCCCGGCCCCGGCCCGCGATCGGCATATTCGCGGCCCGGCATATCCGGCGACAGGGCGGCCCCGTTCCAGTAGTCTACCAACGATCACACTGAGTGATCATCATGGAGCTCTACCAGTGCGGGGGGAGCTGACCCTCGATGCACGATCGCGCCCACCACATCCACTCCGCCCCAGGTGATCCGGCACGGACCTCCTGGGTGATCCGCGACCACCTCCTCGACCGGCTGGCCCGCGCCTCGCCCGGTGCCCTGACGCTCCTGGTCGCACCCGCCGGCTACGGAAAGACGACGCTGCTCGCGCAGCACCTCGAACGGTTCGCGGGCACGATCGTGCGCTGGCGCCCCTGGCGCGGCACGAGCGAGGCCGGGGCCCTGCTCTCCGCCGTCCGCCACGCGCTCGGCGGCGGCGCCGGACCGCTCACCGTCGAGAGCGTGCTGCGCCGCGTGGAGCGGCGGCCGGGCCCGGTGCTGCTCGCCGTCGACGACCTGCACCTGATCCACGGGACCGAGGCCGAGGCCGCGCTGGAGGAGATCGCGCTGCTCGCCCCGCCCAACCTCCGTCTCCTGCTGGCCGGCCAGCGGCTGCCCCAGTTCAACCTGACCCGCTGGGAGCTCGCCACGAGCACCGTCCTCGGCCCCGCCGACCTGCGGCTGCGCTCCGACGAGGTCCGCCGGCTGCTGCACGACGCGCACGGCGGCCGGCCCTCCGCCCGGCAGACGGCGCAGGTGGACGGGCTCACCCAGGGCTGGCCCGCCGCGCTGCGGCTGGCCGGCCCCGCGCTCCTGCACCCGCCGGAGGCCGTCGCGGCCGTCGTCGGCTCCCTCACCCACGCCTACCTGGAGCGCGAGGTGATCCGGCCGCTCCCGGAGCGGCTCGTGCGCTTCCTGGAGCAGGTCAGCCCGCTGTCGCGGCTCGACGCGGCGCGCTGCGACGCGCTCGTCGGCGGCACGGAGAGCGCCTGGCTGCTGGGCGTCCTGGCCGACGAGCGCGGCCTGCTCAGGCGCGACCCGGCCGACGGCACCTTCCACTGGGGCCCGCTGCTCCGCGGCCACCTGCTGCGTCGCCGGCCGACCGGGACCACCGGCGGCGGGCGGGAGCGCCCGCCGTCCCGCGGCGTCGCGTCGACAGCCGCACCCGCGCCCGCGCCCGCCGCCGAATCGGCCACGCTGTCGCTGCGCTGCTTCGGCGGTTTCGAACTCACACTGGGGGAAAGGGACTTGACCTGGACGGCGATCCGCCCCCGGGCCCGGGCGCTGCTGCGACTGCTGGCGATCCACGCCGGCCAGCCCGTCCACCGGGAGCTGCTGGTCGAGGCACTGTGGCCCGAGCGCCCGCCCGCCACCGCCGCGCGCTGCCTGCACGTCGCCGTCTCCGCGCTGCGGACCTTCCTGGAGCCCGGCGTCACCCGCGGCGGATCGCGGCTGCTGGTCCGCTCCGGCGAGGCCTACCTGCTGCGCATCCCCCCGGAGGGCAGCTACGACCTGCGGCGGTTCGAGACCTCGCTCGCGGAGGGCCGGGACGCCGAGGCGGCCGCCCGGCCGGAGGCGGCGGCCCGGGCCCTCCGTGCCGCGCTGGACGCGTACGCCGGGGACTTGCTGCCCGAGGATGGTCCGGCGGAGTGGGTCGTGGAGCGCAGGGAGCACTACCGGCACGCCGCCGCCGAGGCCGCGCTGGTCCTCGCCAAGCTCGAACTCGCCCGCGGGCGGCCGGTCGCGGGCGCCCGGGCGGCGGCGCGCAGCGTGCAGATCGACCCGTTCCGGGACGACGCCTGGCAGACGCTGATCGTCGCCCACGAGCGGAGCGGGGAGACGGCGGCGGCCGAGCGCAGCCGGAAGGGGCACGCACGGATGCTGCTCTCGCTCGGGCTCCCGGCCGCCCCGGCAGAAGTGATCTGATGCACAGTCAATTTCCGTAATCCTCACGGACGTTCGAAGAACTCCACCTCGGCGACGGCCACCCTGCGGTCCGGTCCCGTGCCGTAGGCGGCGTCGACCGTCAGGCGGATCCGCACCACGTCGCCGACGGCGAGGTGGAAGCGCTGCTCGCCCGGCGCGTCGGCCGGGCGGACCGTCCGGGTCGTCGCCCTGCCGTCCGGGCCGGTCAGGGTGACGGTGAGTTCGCGCGGGCGGGCCTGGGTGAGGAACTGCTCGGCGGTGGTCGAGGTGCCGGGGTAGACCACGAGGTCGAGCAGCCGGAACGGCGACGCGAAGTCCATCTCCAGGTACTCGCCGCGGCCGTCCCCGGGGCGGGCGGGCGCCCAGTAGCGGTCGGTGGTCCCGTCGACGGCGAGCGCCGCCGGGTGGGCCGGGTCCTCGCTGGAGGCCCGGACCGCGGTGGGGTGGACCTGCTGCGGCGTGGCGAGCCGGTCGCGGACCACCTCGACGCCGGCGGCCAGCTCGCCCCGGTACGCGTAGCCCCCGGCGGCGAGCAGCGCCACCAGCACCAGCGGCACGACGAACCGCGGGCGGCGCAGCCGGCGCACGCGCGGACGGTCCCCCGCGACCGGGCCCGGCCTCGGCCGGCGGACGAACGGCCGCCGCCACCACGGCGGCTTCGGCGCGACCCGCGCGTCTTCGAGCGGGTCGCCGCAGCGGCGGCAGTAGCGCCGGGTGGGCACGTTGCCGGTGCCGCACTGGCCGCAGATCAGGTCGCCGGGGGCGATCGGCTCCCGGTCGTCCGCCGGCCGGGGCGGGCGCGGCGGCGGGGGCGCGGACTCCTCGCCCGGCTGGACGGCCTTCGGCTGAACGGCGTGCGGCCGGGCTTTCGGCTCGGGTCTCGGGTTGAGTCTCGGTTCGGGTCTCGGGTGGGCTTTCGGGCGGGGCTTCGGGCGAGGTTTCGCCGGTGCCGATGCCGGTACCGGCGCCTCGGCCCCGGCGGCGGGTTCCGGTCGAGCGGCCGGAACCCCAGGCGGTGCGGACGGACCCCCCGGCGGTGCGGACGGAGGCCCGGACGGGCGGGGCGGGACGGCAGGGGCAGGCCCGGACACGGGAGGCGAAGGAGCAGGCGCAGAGGCCGTCTCCCGTGGCTCCTCCTCCCACGACAGGTACGCCCCGCACGCGCCGCAGAAGTCCTCGCCCCGCGCGCAGGGCTGCCCGCAGTGCTCACACGTCGTCATGGTGCCCGTCCTCCTCCCCGGCCCTCCCGGGCCGCGCCGCCACCACCTCGACCGTGAACGGCACGTGCGCCGGCCGGTTGGCGGCCACCAGCTCCCGCACCGCCCGCAGGTCCACGACCGCCGGGTCCGGCACCCGCAGCCGCACCACCAGCCGGGGCGCGGCCTCCCCCGGCAGCGCCGCGTCCGGCCGGGCCGACCACCGGGCCCCACCGCTCTCGTCGATCTCCGGCTCCACCCCGAACACCAGCCGCAGCTGTGCGGCCAGCCCCGCCCGCGTCCCGCGCACCGCGTGCAGCGCCGCCGCGTGGACGACGGCGGCGCGCCGCCGCTCCGGCGGGAGGTCCGGCCCGGACGGCGCGCCGACCCACTGCGCCAGGTAGGCGAGGAAGTCCGGCGGCGCGAGCCGGGGATCGAAGTACGCGGCCAGGTTGTCCAGCGTGCACAGCACCGGCGCGAGGACCTCGTCCAGCGCGCCCGTGAAGCGCTGGAGGAACAGGTTCTCCCCCGCGCCGTCCCCGTCGTCGGCGTAGACGCCGGGAAGCTGCGCCCCGAGCGGGTGGCGGCTGGGCAGGTCCGGGACGGGACCGCGTCCGTGCGACCGGGTCGGCATCCGTCCTCATTCCGCCGCGACGCGGACCTGGTGCTCGTACGAGAACACCAGGGCGTGCGGGGCGAGGTGGATCCGGTCGGTGGCCTCGCCGCGGTGGCCGTGTTCCGGGTCGGCCGGGAACAACCGGACGCTCTCGACCAGTTCGACGCCTGGCACCCGCTGCAGCACGGCGAAGACCTCGCCGGCGTGCAGCGGGCGGCCGAACGGCCAGCCGGTGCCGTCCGGCCCGCCGGTGAGCGGGTGGAGGTGGCGGTGGAGCGCGGCCAGCGCGGCCCGCTGCACGGCGCCCGGCGTGCTCCGCGGCCTGGCCCTCAGCGCGGCGACGACCGTGACGCCCTGGTAGTGCGGCGGCTCCACCAGCAGCCTCGCGCCGAGCAGCCTGCGTTCGTCCAGGTAGCCGGTGACCTGCTCCAACAACTCCTGCGAGCAGGCTAGTTGGGCGAAGGCCAGACGGCCCTCGCCGTCGTCCTCGGCGTTCGGCACGAGCAGCACCCGCACCCCGCCGGCGTCCGGCCCGGTCTCGGTGGCGACGCAGCGCACCCGGCCGACGGCGGGCGCGGCCTCGCGCGCCAGCTCCTCGTAGTCCTCGGCGGTGACGGCCCGGCGGCGCGTGCGCAGCACGATCGGGCCGCGCAGCCGGGCACCCGCGACGTCCTCGCCGTCGACGCCGCCCTCCGCCGCCCGCGCGTTCTCCACCCGGGCCACGTACGGGACGGAGGTGCGCAGCACGGCCAGCGCGCCGCGGGCGACGTTGCCGCGGCGCCCGCCGCCGGTGGCGTACGCGCGGACCCGGACCGCCGTGCCCTCGGGCGGCACCGCGCCGTACCGGCGGAGCGTGCCGTCGGGTTCGCGCACGGCCGGGCCGAAGGCGATCTCGCCGGTGCTGCGGTCGAGCCGGAAGTGGCGGTCCTCGGAGGCCGAGCGGGCGAAGTCCTCCACCTCCTGCCACTCCTGCGTCCCGTCGGTGCCGGTGGTCTCGACGGTGACCGGCTCGCCGCCGGCGACCACGGGCGGGCGGGCGAGGGTGAAGGTCTGGCCCGGCAGCCCGTCGGAGCGGCCGAGGGCCTCGCCCTCGACGCGCTCCGCGTGGACGGCGGTCGTGGTGCCGCCGACCGTGAACGCCTCGGCGGAGATCAGCACCGGCGTCGCGGAGTAGGACGGGCGGCCGGGGACCGGCGCGGTGATCCGGCAGCGCAGCCAGCCGGCCCGGTGACGGGCCTCCACCGAGGCGGCGTGGTCGGGCGGCAGCCGGAGGATGACGTCGCCGGGCCGGTTGAAGCCGCCGGTGGTGTCCCGCTGGACGGCGCAGCCCGCCCAGCCGTCGCCGGTCCAGGCCTCCCAGGCGAGCGGCGGGTGGTCGGGGTTGATGCCGTGCCCGCTGACCGGGAACTCCAGGCGCAGCGCCACGAGGCAGTGCGGCACGGCCTGCGAGAGGCCGAAGAGCAGGACGTCGCCGGGCACCGGGACGGCGGCGAAGCACGCGACGCCGCGGCCGTCGGCGAGGTCGGCGTCGCGGTCCACCGGGGCGCCCTGGGAGGCGGTCGCGAGGTGTGTCAACGCGCAGGGGAGGATGGCGAGTTCGCGGACGGTGGAGAAGACCACGGCCTCCTCGGTCGCGGTCCGCACGGTGGCCACCTCCGCTCCGGCCCGCACCGGGACGGTCCGCTCCTGCGGCGCGGAGAGCCAGAAGGTGACCTCCGTCCGGGCGGCGGCCGGCGGCAGCAGGCGGACCCCGATCAGGTCGAGGAAGGCCAGGTGGTTCTTGTCGGGCACCCGGTTGAGCCGGTAGATCAGCTGGTCGACCATGTGGGCGAAGGTCTCGATCAGCGTCACGCCCGGGTCGGAGACGTTGTGGTCGCTCCACTCCGGGCAGCGCTGCTGGACGAGCCGCTTGGCCTCGTCGACGAGGTCCTGGAAGCGGCGGTCGTCCAGGTTGGGCTGCGGCAGGGGCATCAGGGGCTCCCCGGGTGGTCGGGGCGGTCGGGAGCGTCGGCGCCGTCGGGGCCGTCGGGGCCGTCAGGGCCGTGCGCGGGGATGACGTAGAACGGGAAGACGAGGTTGCGCGGGTCGTTGGTGCCGCGCAGCGCGTAGCGGACGTCGATCCAGAGCGTGCCGGAGTCGACCGCGTCGAAGCCGACGACCACGTCCACGAGGTCGATCCGCGGCTCCCACCGCTCCAGCGACAGCCGCACCTCGTAGGCGATCAGACCAGCGGTGGCGCTGTCGGCGGGCGCGAAGACGTGGTCGTGGATGGCGCAGCCGAACAGCGGGCGCATCGGCCGCTCGCCCGGCGCGGTGGAGAGGATCAGCCGGATGCTCTCCTCGACCTCGCGCTCCTGGGCGACCAGCGCGATCGACCCGGTCGGGTCGGTGCGGACCGGGAAGGCCCAACCCGCACCGATGAACCGACGTCCCATCACCCTCACCCGCCGATCAGCACGGTCGGGCAGCCACCGACGATCGGCGCGCCGCAGGCCGCGAGGTCGCCCGCGCGGGCCGCGGGCAGGCCGCCGATCAGGACGGTCGGGCAGCACGGCGGGGCGACGGCGCTCGGCGGGTGGACGGCGGGCGGCGGGAAGGAGCACACGTGCGGCGTGCCGACGACGGCCGCGGGCTGCCCGCCGATGAGAACGGTGGGGATCCCGGGCGGGGCGAGCACGCCGGGGTGCCCGGTCGGGTCCCCGACCCTGGCGGCAGGTGGCATCGGTGGTGCTCCTTCGCTCGTCCTCGTTCATCGGAGGTCGGTCATCGGAGGTCAGTTGATCTTGATGAGGGCGGCACTGATCGAGCAGGTCGCGCCGCCCTTGATCTCGGTGCTCGCCGTCCCGGACACGCCGACGGTCGCGCCCCTGACGTCGACCTGCCCCTGCGTCTGCAGCTTCACCGCGCCCGCGCCGCCGTCCAGTTGGACCCCCGAGCGGGCCGTCACCCGTACGGAGTCCCCGGCGAGTTCGAGCTTCCCCTGCCCGGCGTCGACGCTGACGCCCTGCGCGGCCTTGACGGTCACCTTCTCCTTGGCCTCGATCTCCACCGTGCCGTCGCTGTGCACGACCACGGACGTCGCCTTCCCGTCCAGGTGCAGCGTCACCTTGCCGTCCCCGGTGGACAGCCGGACGCCCTTCGGACCGGCGGCGGCGTCCAGGAGCTCCAGCCGGTTGCCGCTGCGCGACACCAGCGAGCGACGGTTGACGGCGCCGCTCGTCCCGTCCACCGCCTCCACGTCGTGCCGGGACGGCCGGTCCTCGCCGTTGTACAGCCCGCCGATCACGTACGGCCGGTCCACCAGGCCCTGCTCGAAGCCGACCAGCACCTCGTCCCCCACCTCCGGGCCGAACACCCCGCCCCCGCCCTTGCCGCCGGACTGCGCCGTCCGGGCCCAGTCGCTGACGTAGTCGTCCGAGAGCCACGGGAACGCCAGCCGCACCCGGCCCTGGTGCTCCGGGTCCCTGGTGTCCGTCACCGTCGCGTTGACCAGCCCCGCCACCCGGTCCCGGGGCCGGCCCCCGCCCGCCGTCAGGCCGAGGAGCGAGCGGTCGGTGCGGCCGCTCACGGTGATCCACGTCTGGTAGCCGACCCCCGGATCGAACACGTGCCGGACCGCGGTGACGGTGTACTTGCCCTCGAACGGCGTCCCGACGTTCGTCAGCGTCACCGCACTGCCCGCCCGCAGCCGGGGGATGCCCATCGCCACCGCCGACAGCTCCGCGAACGACGCCGCCAGGTCGGCGGCCAGCGAGCGCGCCGCCCGGTCCGCCTCGGCCTGCGCCCCGAACGGGACGTCGACGGCCAGGAACGCCGCGTCCCCGAAGGGCTCGGCGACCCGGGCCGGCGTCAGTCCGAGCGCGAGCAGGTCACTGGCGCCGGCCGGCGCGTGCGCGACCACCGCGCGCTTGGCCTGCACGTCCCAGCCGCGCGCCTCCACCTCCCGCACCTGGTCGGCGGACGTGACGACGGCGTGGCAGCGCAGCAGGTTGCGGCCCAGTTCCAGGACGAACGGGCTGGCCCGGACGGACGTCGACGTGCCCGGCGCACCGGCGGCCGGGGTCGGACGGCGGAAGTGGAACCGGCCGTCCACCACGGCCACCTCCCGGCCCGACCGGACGGCCAGGCGGCCCAGGAACTCCCAGTCGGTGAGCCCGGCCTGGGCCAGGTGCGGGTGGACGGTCGTCGTCGCGTCGACCGTGCCGAGTCGCAGCCCGGCCCGGCGCGCGACGGCCGTCGCGACGTCGGAGGCCGTCATCTGCCGGTAGCCGACCACCCGGCGCCCGCGCAGCAGCCGGTGCGAGTGGTCCAGCCCGCGGACGACGGTGAACGTGCCCGTCGCGTCCGCGTCCACCTCCAGCGCGGTGACCTCCCCGGACACCAGCAGCTCGCGCTGCGGGTCGTCGGCGACCCGCGCGAACAGCTTCACCTGCACGCCGATCGTCAGGCCCGCCTTGGCCAGGACCAGGTGGTGCGGGTCGCGGAAGCGCAGCACGAAGAGGTCCGGCAGGTGACGGCTGCCGTCCACGTGGGCGGAGACGAGGAGCTCGGCGACGGCAGCGGCGAGCGGCTGCCCGCCGACCTCGACGGCGAGCGTGTTCGCGAAGGCCTCACCGGCCATGGTCAGCGCCTCCCGCGGTTCATCGGGCCGTTCCCGTGCGCGATCTCCTCCGCGCCGGGCAGCAGCAGTTCGGTGCCGGGGTTCAGCCGCATCGGATCGTCGATGCCGTTCGCCTCGGCGATCGCCCGCCAGGCCGCCGGATCGCCGTACTCGCGCCACGCCAGCAGGGCCAGGGTGTCCCCCGCCACGACGCGGTGCACACGGCGGGCGGCGAGTGCGCCCGAGGACGGGTTCTGGCCGGGGAGCTCGCCGCTGATCTCCTCCAGGGTCACCTGGCACACGGCGCGCACCGGCAGACCGCCGGCCGTGAACAGTGTGTACTTGGCCTGCACCTGGCTCACGTACGCGAGGAAGCCGGTCAGCCCGCCCCAGTGGAAGATCACCCACGGCGGTACGCCCTGCTGCTTGCCGTGGCTCTGGG
Source organism: Kitasatospora sp. NPDC059408 (assembly GCF_042751525.1). Taxonomy (NCBI): domain Bacteria; kingdom Bacillati; phylum Actinomycetota; class Actinomycetes; order Kitasatosporales; family Streptomycetaceae; genus Kitasatospora; species Kitasatospora sp. NPDC059408. Next base: position 64,603 of record NZ_JBHYWI010000024.1, on the reverse strand, counting down.
CCGTCGGCACGCAGCACGCGAACAGCTGCTCCACCGCCTTGACCACCCGGTCGGAGGGGTGATCGGTGGTGTCGAAGAACATCTCCAGCGACAGCTTGCTGGGCTCGGCCCCCTTGAACTCGACCGGCCCCGCCTTCCGGGCGCCCTTCGACGTCTTGCGCTCCCACTTCGCGGACTTGGCGAGAGCGAGCTCCCGGGGGTTGAACTGGAAGTCGATCTTGTCGATCCGGGGTCCGGGCGTCGTCGTGCCGCCGTCGGCGGGCGGATGGCGCAGCTCCAGGTACGCCCGCTCCAGCTTCGGCCGGGCACCGGCCGGACCGCCGCCGGTCGCGCCGGCGGAGAAGACCACGGGTGAGGACGGCATGCCGCTCTCCTTTCAGGCCGTCGGGCTCTCGGGCCGTCGGGCTCTCGGGCCGTCGGACGTTCGGGCCGTTGGACGTTCGGGCCGTCGGACGTGGCCTCAGGCCCGGTCCGGGTCGAGGAAGCCGTGGTGCGCGATCTCCAGCGTCTCGGTCGCCACCTTGGGCGTCTCCGGGCTCAGCGACGGCCCCTGCCAGCGCACCGGCACCACGTCCAGCAGGCTCCACCGGGCGACCACCCGGCCGTCCGCCGTCATCGCACTGATGTGGCCGGTCTTGCGCGTCACCCCGGACACCATGCCCGCGATCCAGCGGGTCACCTTCTCGGTGTCCTTGGTGACGGGACGGGTCAGCTTGATGGTCGAGTACTTGATGCGGGACGGGAGTTGCCACACGTACCCGTTGTTGCCGCCCTCCTCGCGCTGCTCCATCACCACCTCGCAGCCCAGCCCCTCGCAGGAGTTGAACGTCCCGAGCTTGAAGTCGTCGATCTCGACGATGAAGCACACGCTCACCGCCGGGTCGTCGTCGGCCATCGCGGGGCTCCTCTCAGTGGTAGGGGTGGGTGTCGAAGCGGAGGCCGGCGCGCTCGCGGTCCTGCCGGAGCTCGGCCCGGAGCAGGCGGCCCAGGGGGTCGATCAGGCGGCGGACGAGCTCGTCGGTGCTTTCGGGTGGAGCTGTGGGTGCGGCCGTGGGTGCGGCCGTGGGTGCGGCCGTGGGTGCGGCCGTGGTGTGGGCTTCCGCGCGCTGGACGGGCGGGGGCGGCGGTTCGGGCGGCGGCGGCTCGGCCTGCTGGGAGGCCGGCGGCGCGAAGACCACGGACCCGTCGGGCATCCGCTGGGCGATGCCCGCGGCCACGGCGACCGTTCCCGGGTCGGCGGGAGTCCTGACCTGTGGCGGCGGCACGGCCGGCGGCGAGGCCTGGTAGTTCTCGCCGAGACCCTGCAACGGCAGCAGTGGGGAGGTACGGCGCTGGACGGGCGTCGACGGGTCCGCTCGGCGAACGGCGCCGGCCGGCTCGACGCGGGCGGCCGGTGCCCAGACGACCGGGACGGCACTCGGCTCGGCCGTCACAGCGCCGGGAGGAGCCGCCTGCGGCGCGGGAGCCGAACGGAGCTGCAGCCCACGTTCACCGACGAGCCCGATGCTCGGTGCGCTCGCGGTGATCACGGCCGGGTCGGCGACACTGGCGGACTCACCCTCCGGGGGCTGCATCCGCTGCAACCTCACGGGCCTCACGGGCAGTTGCGGAGATCCGTGCGCTCCGCCGGCGGCGACATCGGCGGCCTTCGGGAGCGCCACGGACGCACCCCCACCACTCGCCGGCACCCCGTCGCCGACCGTCGGCGCCACGAGCCCCGCGCCCTCCGGCCCGGCCGAGCGCTGCACCGGCGTACCCGACGTCGGCCCACCAACTCCACCAACCACCGCCGGCGTTGAGCCACCGACCAGCGGCGCGACGGACCCCGCACCTTCCGGACCGGCCGCCGTACCCGACGTCGGCCCACCAACTCCACCAACCACCGCCGGCGTTGAGCCACCGACCAGCGGCGCCACGAACCCCGCGTCCTCCGGTCCAACCGAACGCTGGACCGGCGCACCCGACTCCTTCCGGAGCCCCGAACCGCCAAGCCTCCCTGCCGCCGACGGCGTTGCTCCACTCGCCGACGGCACGGCGACGTCGCCCGACCAATGCTCCGGCTGCACCGGCGGGTTCGCCGCTACGACCGGCACCTCGCCCACCAACGGTGCCACGGGCAGGGACTCCGGCTCGGGCGCAGGCCCGTCGTCCGGCCGTACCGACGCCGTGGTCCCGGGAGGTCCGACCGCCGCAACCATCGGCGGTGGGGCGTCTTCCAGTTGCGGCACGACCGGCTGCGCCTCTCCTGCCGCCCGCTGCACGGTCGGCGACGGACCCGGCAACGGCGCACCGAGCCCGCCCGACCGCCGTGAGACGTGCGGCAGGCCCGGATTGCCACTCGGAATCGCCCGAACCGGCGGAAGGGTTCCGGAGCCGCCCGCCTCCGCCGCCCGCTGCACGGCAGGACGAGACGCGAGCGGTGCGCCGAGGCCCAACCGGCGGCTCGGCGGGGGTACCGCATCCGCCGCCCGCTGTCCCGCCTGCGCCGACCGCTGCACGGCGGGAGGCGGCATCGTCGACGGTGCGCCCTCCCTCCGCTGCGGTTCCTCGACTCGCTGCACCGGAACCGCCGGAACCGCCGACGCCTCCGTTGCGGCCATCTCTGCCGTCGCTGCCGTCGCTGCCGTCGCTGCCGTCTCAGGCGCCGATTCGCCGACGAGGGGCCGCTCCGGCACTGCGGCGGCCGCCAGTTTCCGCACCGGCAGTTGCTCGACCGACCGCGCGACCACCGTCATGGCCGCACCCGGCGCCGACGGCACGACCATCGGCTCCACACCCGACGGCTCGACGCCCGATGCCGGCACGACCGACCGCCCCGCAACCACGGGCTCCACGAGCGGCGACTCCAGGCCCGACGGCCCCGCAACCACCGGCTCCACGACCGACGGCTCCACGACCACCCCAGCCGACACCGACGACGGATCCGGCCCAGCCGCCTCCGCCCCCGCCTCCCGCGCCACACCGCCCGCACCGCCCGCCGGCCGCACCAGCCCGTCCCCCGTCCCGCCCGGCGCAGCCGGGTGGACGAGGTGGCCGAGCGGCCCGAGGAAGGAAGGGTCCTGCCGGCTCGTCAGCCCGTCCCGGAAGCCCGCCGGGTCCGTGACGAGCTCCGGCGCGCCGAAGGTGAGCCGCTGCACCGGCACCTCGCGCCAGCCGCCCCTCGGGCCCCGTGCCGCCGCCTGCGCCGCCGACTGCGGCACCGACTGCGATACCGGCCCAGGGCCGACGGACCGCCCCCTCCTCAGCCACCCCCACACCGCCGCCTCACCGTCCCTGCGCGGCCAGGGCGTTGAGCCGGCCGATCTGTGCGACGAAGCGCAGCCGTTCGGGGTGTTCCAGGTCCAGGATCGAGTCCAGCGGCCAGTGGAAGTGGTAGGCGACGTACGCGACCTCCTCGTACAACCGCTCGGTCGCGTACGTCACGATTCCCCCAGGCGGCCGCCGGCGAGGTCGACCGCGAAGTCGCAGGAGCAGGACGGGCAGGTGACCTGCGCACGGGTGTGTCCCTCGGCGTTGATCCGGCGGTAGAAGTCCTGGAGGAACGCCAGGTCGGAGGCGAACAGGTCCTCGATGACGCCCGCGTGCACGTCCGTGACGCCCCCGATCCGGGTGACCACCCGCCCGAGGAGCACCACGGAGAGGTACGCGGGGTTCTCCCGCACCCGGTCGTCCCGCAGCGGCACCAGTTCGTCCCGGGCCGTCGCGAGCCGCATGACGCCGGAGCGGTGCACCTGTCCGGAGTCGTCCAGGTACCCGCGCGGCAGCTCGAACGCGAACTCGGTCCGCATCGGCTCCCGCTGCCCGCCGGCGGACGCGACCGGCTCGGCCACCCGTTCCGCCCCGGGCGGGGCGGCCATCTGTCGTCGCATCAGGGCCGCCTCAAGCCACGTCCATGGATTCGTACGTGATGACGATCTTCTCCGTGAGCACGCTGGTGTCGCCGGCCTTGAGCGAGCCGATCTCCAGGCTCTTCGGCCAGGCGTTGACGAGGTTGTAGCGCTTGATCGCGTTGCCCTCGTAGTCGAAGACGATGATCGCGCCGCCCTTCCTGACCTGCGCCATCTTGCCGAAGCGGGAGTCCTTGATCCACTTCTCGAAGCTGCTGTCGCCGGTCAGGCCACGGGTCAGCGTGACCTCGCCCGCCTTCGGGCGGCCGGGGAGCTTCTTGACCACGTACTTGCCGTCCGCGGTGTTCGCCTTCAGCTCGATGACGTCCTGTTCCATCTTCAGGCCCGTCACCTCGCTGATCTGTTTGATCACCACACCGTCGAACTCCAGGCCGAAGGAGTGGCCGACCGAACTGTCCTGGTCGGGAAGTGCCATCGCGCGCCAACCGCCTTTCCCTGCTCACTGGTCGACGAGTACTCACCCGCCGACGGGTACTCACTCGTTGACGAGGCTCGTCCCACCGGAGAACTGGGAGAGCCGGAAGACCACGAATTCGGCGGGCTTCACCGGCGCGACGCCGATCTCGCAGATCACCTGCCCGGCGTCGATGCCCTCGGCCGGGTTGGTCTCCCGGTCGCACTTCACGTAGAACGCCTCCTCGGGCGTGAGGCCGAACAGCGCGCCCTTGCGCCACTCGTTCACCAGGAACGCGGAGATCGTCCGCCGGATGCGCGCCCACAGCGCGTCGTCGTTCGGCTCGAACACCACCCACTGGGTGCCGATCAGGATCGACTCCTCCAGGTAGTTGAAGAGCCGGCGGACGTTCAGGTAGCGCCAGCTCGGGTCGGAGGAGAGGGTGCGCGCACCCCAGACCCGGATGCCCCGGCCCGGGAAGGCCCGGATGCAGTTGACGCCGATCGGGTTGAGCAGGTCGTGCTCGCCCTTGGTCAGGTTGACGGCGAGGTCGACGGCGCCGCGCACCACCTCGTTCGCGGGTGCCTTGTGCACGCCCCGGCTCTCGTCGTTGCGCGCCCACACGCCCGCCATCGCGCCGCTCGGCGGCACGAACCGCAGCCGGCCGTCGGACGGGTCCGCGACCTTCAGCCACGGGTAGTACAGGGCAGCGTGCTTGGAGTCGTAGCCGGCGCCGACCGTCCGCCACTCCTTGACCTGCTGCGGGGTCAGGTCTGGCAGGGGGTCGAGGATCGCGACGCGGTTGCCCATCAGCTCGCAGTGCGCGATCAGGGCGTGCTGCACCGCCTTGACCTGGTCGGCGTCCAGCGTGCCCTGCTCGTAGGCGCTCATCAGGTCGGGGACGGCGACCATCGTGATCTCGTCCACCGCCTCCAGGCCGCCGAGGCCCGTGCGGTCGTCGGCGCTGCCGACGTACTCGGCGGGCGTCGGGGCGCTCCCGACGGGCTGCGGCTGCGCGGGGGGCGCCGGGACGGCCACTTCCTGGTTCGCCGGACGGGCCGCGGCCTGGGCGCCGGCCTCCTCCACGGCGATCAGCCGCGAACGCTCCCGGACCACCGCCACCACGTAGGTGCGCTGGCCCCGCTTCGCGGACACGTCGAAGCTCTCCTCGACCTGCTCGCCGCGCTTGACCCGCAGCGTGAACGCGTCCTCGCCCGGCGACTCTCCGGCGGCGTCCGCGACCTCGACCGACAGTCCCTCGCCCGCACCCGGCAGCGCGGCGACCTGGAACCCGCCGAGCGTGGCCTTGCCTCCCCGGCGCTTGGCCGGCCCCGGGGACGGCGGCGCGGCCGCGTTCCCGCCGCCGACCCGGACGACGTAGCAGACGCCGCCGCCGTTGAGGAAGTACGCGTAGACCGCGTGCGCGAGGTAGCAGCCGTCGGCGAACTCCCCGAACTCCCGGGTGTACTGGCTCCAGTTGGTCACCAGCGTGGGCGTGTTCGGCGGCCCGCACGGCGCCAGGCCCACGAACGCCGCGACCGCCGTCCCGACCCCCTCGATCGGACGCGAACCCGCCTCGACCTCTTCGACGTAGACGCCCGGCGACAAATACGACGGCATCCCTCAGCCCCCTTCGGACCCAACCGGCCACGCCCAGCCTGGTATCCCGGGGCGACCAAGGTCATGACCGCCGGTACGGCCTATCGGGTCTCCCCCCGTGCCCGATCGGGCAATCAGCACATGGATCGGTCTTCAAGCACGCGCACTTCCGCCGACGGCATCGATCGCCTCGTTGACGATCTCGGCCTTCCGCGCCAACCTGACCCGGACTTCGGGGGTCAGGGATTCCATCGTGAGCTTGCCGTGCCTACCCTTGTTGATTTCTTCCAGGATGTTCCACGGCTCCACCCGATGGCCTTCTTCGAGCAGCATCTGGATGTTCGCCACGGATTGCCCTGCCTGATGGTCACGCCCTTCGTAGAGGCTCGCCAGCCGCAGCGTCAGGCGGGCGTTCTGCTCCCGGGCGGCCGTCTGAAGGGCGTGTGCACAGTCGTGATTCCGGTTGTCGGCGAGATCCGGCACTCCAGGACCGCACGGGGACCGGCTGATGTCCATCCTGATCACTCTGCCGACGGGCCATTCGCGAATTCCCGTCCAGCCCTTCGCACGGATCGCCGCGATGGCGCGCTGTTCGGCGTGCAGGCCGCCACCGGATCTGAACGTCCCGACGAACTCTCCGCACATCCACACCTGTGCCACGGTCGGCGTGCTCTGGCCGAATTCGATGTCACTCACGTCGAGGGCCATCCGCGCGGCCGACGAGGTGTCGACCGACTTGGTCGGGTTCACCGCCCCGCGCACCGACCACGCGCCGTTCCGAACCGCTGGAACGAGTTCGGTCATCCCGTATCTCGACTTGATCCCGGCGAACAGCACCGGAATCGCCTTGATGCCTACTGGACTTCCGGAGACCCGTCCGAGCAGCCGCGCGGCCGCATCCACCCCGCGATCCAGCCGACGCTGCTTCCCCTCGGGGGTGTCCTCCCCCTGAGCCTTGCTCCTCGCCCTGCCCAGGAGGCTCTTCCCCGCCGCGACGATCTTGCCGATCACCCAGTCGACGGCCTTCGTCACCGGGGCCTGGACCTTCTCCAGGATGCCCCGGATCTTCTCCGAGATGCCGCCGAGGCCCAGCAGGCTCGCGAGGAAGTCCAGGACCAGGGGCAGCGCCTTCGCCAGGGCCGCTTCGATCTTCGCGGGGATGCCGCCTCCGGCGCCCGCCGCGATGCCCTCGATCGAGTCCAGGACGGTGTCGACGAAGTCCTTGAGCCGGGCGGCCTGGTGGACGAAGAACATGATGACGTCGTAGATCGCCTTGCACGCCCGGACGAAGGCGGAGGCCGGGTTGAGCAGGGAGACGATCCACGTGACGCCGGCGGTGACGATCTTCTCCAGGACGAAGTCCTTGATCGCGCCGATCACCGTGTCCTTGAGGTCGCCGAGCTTCCCGAGGATCCAGCGCCAGAGGCCGCCGACGCCCTCCGCCATCAGGACCCGGACCATCTCGAAGGAGCCCTCCAGCGCCCGCATCGCCGGTTCGGGGATCTGCCGCACCACGCGGGCCCGGATGTTGGCCCAGGTCAGGCCGAGGACCGACAGGACGAGCTTGAGGATGCCCTTGGCGTCCAGGGCCTCCGGGAGTTCGATGCCACCGGCCGCCAACCGGCCCAGCAGCCAGTCCTTCAGGCCCTGCTTCAGGTGCTCGCCGGCCCGGGCGGCGAAGCCGAGGACGCCGGACTTGACGGCGTCGACGAGGTGGCCGAGGAACTCGATCGGCTTCGCGATGATCCGCTGCACCGCGCCGGCCGCTCGCGAGGCGACGCCCGCGAGCAGGTCGGCGAGCTGCTTGACGGTCGCGGCGGTCTCGGCGAGGGCGTCCATCGCGGCGTCCAGCAAGCCCTTGTCCTCGGCCTGGAGGGCCTTGATCTCGTCGTCGACGGCGCTGCGCGCGGCGGTGTAGCGCTGGGCGAGGTCGTCCACCAGGGCCTTGGACTTGTCGTCGACGGCCGAATCCAGCTCCGCGAACCGCCCGCCGAACTCCCGGGCCGCGTCGGCGGCGAAGCGCTGGAGTTCGCGCGGCTGCCGGGCGACGATCCCGGCGGTCGCCTCCCGTCCGCGCGCGATCCTCGCCTTGGCGGTGTTAAGTTGACGGCCAATCAGATCGGCGACGTCCGAGATGACCGCACGCATCCTGGACTCGTAGAGGGCGCGCGAGAGTTGGAAGATCCGGCCCGCCTCCGCCGGAAGGCCGGTGAACTTGTCGGCGACCCACCGCGCCGCGCCCGAGACCCCGGCGTACCGCTCGTCCTTGTACCGCTGCATCCGGGCCTGGTGATCGGCGGTGAAGGCCGCCTTGGCCTGGGCCTCGCCCTGGTCGAAGGCGGCGCCCACCTGGCCGTCGAGGTCGGCGAGCAGCTTGTCGACATCGGACTTCGTCCCGTCGTAGACGGCCTTCAGCTCGGCGGAGACCTTCGCCCGCGCCTCCTCGTCCCGGGCCTTGGCGGCGGCCTGGCCGGCCGTCACGTGCGCGCCGGTCGTGGTCCGGGCCGCCGCCATTCCCTGCATCCCCGCCGCCCCCAGCGCCGACGCGGCGGAACGCTCGGCCGCCACCTTCTGCTGCTCGGCAGCGCGGAGGGCGGCAGGGGCGGTGGCGGCGTGGTGGTCGGCGGCCTGCTTGGCGGCGAGGGCGGATTCGAACTGCGGCTCGTTGGAGGCGGCGAGTCGGGCGGGCGTGAGGCCGGACTCGGCCATGGTGGCGTCGGTGCGCTGCGGGGTGGCGGAGAGGTCGGTCTGCGGGGGCGGGGCCGGGGCGACGGCCATCGCGGCGGGGTCGGGAGCGGGCGGGGCGACGGCGGCGGGGCGCTCGGGCAGGGCGGTGACCGGCCGTTCGAGCACGCGGGACGGGTCCGGAGGCTCGGCCGCCCGCTCGGCGACGTCCCGGGCCGAGGCCTGCCGGCCGGCGGTGACCTGACCGAGCACCTGGCTCCTGATCCCGTCGGCCCGGCCGGAGGAGGCGAAGGAGTCGGCCTCGTCGAGGTTCTTCGGCGCCTGGGCGGCCACCGCCCGCTCCACGGCGGCCACGAAGGCGGCCTTGTCGAACGCGCCGGGCTTCGCGGCGTCCATCCGGCCGACCTGCGCCGCCTTGGCCTGCGCCTCCCGGTCGTCGGCCGGGGCGACGGCGGCGTCCTGAGCCGCACGCGCCTCGGCGGCGGGCGGGGGATGTCCGGCGAGGGCCCGTCCCTTGGCTCGGATCTCGCCGGCGGCGGCGCGGAAGCGGGGATCGTCCTGCGGCTGGGTCTTCGCGGGTGCCTCCGGAAGGCCGGAGGCGAGGCGCTGGACGGGCTGCACCGCCCGCTGCGCGACCAACCGGGACACCGCTGCATTGCCCGCCCCCGCCTGGAGGCGCCGCAGCGCGTGCGGGTCGAGCCTCCCCCGTGCGGGCGGCGGGCCGTCCCCGTGCTGGGCGGCCGGCGCGCGTGCAGGGGCCACCGCCTGGTCGTCGGCGCGCTCCGGGACGGCCTTCACGGGCGGCGGCCTCTCAACTGTCCTGGGACGCGGCTGCTTCGTCCTCCTCGGGCGCCTCCGTCCGCTGCACGAACAGGCCCTGCACCGAGGGCTCTTCCTCTTCCACGTCCCGCTGGACCGCCGGAGCCGCCATCACCCGCTCGGCCGTCGTCGCCGCCTCCCGCTCGAAGCGGTCGCCCGGGTCGCTCACCGCGATGCCGCCCGCCGCCGGGGTGCCGTCGACCGGACCGGAGCGTTGCTGCACGACGTGGGTGAGCTCGTGGGCGAGTGTCGTACGGCCCTGGTGGGAACCGGGGTCGTAGGCGTCGCGCTGGAAGACGATGTGCGAACCGACCGTGTAGGCATGGGCGTTGACGGCCTTGGCGGAGTCGTGGGCGGCGCTGTCGGTGTGCACGCGGACGTCGCCGAAGTCGTGGCCGAGGCGGGCCTCCATGTCCGAACGCACCTCCCCGTCAAGGGCGTTGCCACCGGAAGCGACGACGTCGTGCACGGGAGAGACCGGCGCACGCTCCTCCTCCAGCGCCGCGCCGACGGCGGCGTTGCCCACCGCACGCTGCAGCCCGAGCAGACCGCCCGCTCCCAGCAGGCCCGCGCGCCCGCCCGCGGCGGCCCGGAGCAGCAGCCCGGCATGGTCGTGCGGCGCCCGTTCGGCCCGGGGCCCGGCGTCGGGGAGCTGTTCGGCCCCGAGTTCGTGATCGCGCATCCCATCACTCCCCAACCACGGTCGTCATCAAGAGAGTTGCGCGCCGGGGAACCGACCGCCAGGAGCACCCGACGTGCCGACCGGACACCCCCTGCTGCCCGAACGGGCACTACGCGGCGAGCCGGGTGAGCGCGTGGTACGGCCCGAACTCGCTCTCCAGGCACAGCCGCCCCAGCTTCCGGTACTCCCGCGCCACCGCCGCGATCAGGTCCGCCATGGCGACCGGGCGGCCGGCCTCGGCGGCCAGGTACGCGGCGGTGACGGCGGCGGAGCGGATGTCACCGCCGGCCAACTCGAAGGCACTGCCGCAGAATTCGAGGTCGAGGTCGTCGGCGCGCGGCAGCGCGGGCCCGAGGCAGCGTGCCCAGAGCGCCGTCCGCTGGCCGGCCTCGGGCCGGGGGAAGTCGACTACCAGGTCGAGCCGGCGGGTGAAGGCGTCGTCGAGGTTGGCGCGCAGGTTGGTCGCGAGGACGGCCAGGCCGTCGAAGGACTCCATCCGCTGGAGCAGGTAGGCGCTCTCGACGTTGGCGTAGCGGTCGTGGGCGTCCTTGACCTCGGAGCGCTTGCCGAAGATCGCGTCGGCCTCGTCGAAGAGCAGCACGGCGTTGACCCCGGCGGCCTCGGTGAAGATGCGTTCGAGGTTCTTCTCGGTCTCGCCGACGTACTTGTCGACCACCGTCGCGAGGTCGACGGTGTAGAGGTCGAGGCCGAGGTCGCCGGCGATCACCTCGGCCGACATCGTCTTCCCGGTGCCCGAGTCGCCCGCGAACAGCGCCATGACGCCGCGCCCGCGCCCGCCGCCGGGCCGCATCGCCCAGTCGCCGAGCACGCGGTCGCGGTGCCGGGCGCGGGCGGCGAGTTCGTGCAGCCGGGCCAGGACGGGCGGGGGCAGGACGAGGTCGGCCCAGCCGACCGTGGGCCGGATCCGCCGGGCGAGGCGTTCCAGCCCGGCACTGTTCTGCGCGCGGGCGCCGTGCAGGAGGTGGTCCTCGGTGAGCGGACCCCCGGCGAGGACGGCCTGCTGGTGCGCGGTCCGGACGGCGCGCTCCACCTGGTCGGGGGTGAGGACGAAGGCGGCGGCGGCGTCGTGGTCGACGGGTGCCCCGCCCAGCGCCGCCCGCCACAGTGCGGCCCGGGTGGCGGCGCCGGTGCGGGCCACGTCCACCAGGAGCGGCACGGCCGACGACCACTCGGGCTCCCAGGAGACGCGCCCGGTGAGCAGCACCTGGCACGGCAGCGCGGCCAACGCCCGGAGCAGTGCGGGACGTTCGGCGGCGAGTGCCTCTACGGGACCGGCGACGAGCCCGGCGCCGGTCAGGCCCGCCTCCCGGCCGGCCGCGACGACGGCCCCGGGCGCGGCCGGGTCGCGGGCGAGCTGCCCGAGGTCGAGGGCGAGTGCCCGGCGCCCGGCGATGCGCAGCGCGTCGGCGGCGAGGGTGCGGGCCGAGCCGCCGGGCGGTTCGCGCAGGTAGGCGAGGGCGGGGCCGCCGGCCAGCGCGGCGCCGAGCGGGGCGGCCGGGGCGCCCGGGTCCCCGGGTTCCAGTGGCGTGAGGAGGTCGGCGAGCCGGTGGTCGGGGGTGTCGTCCCCGAGCAGGTGCGCCGCGACGCGGTCGGGCACGCGCAACGACCGGCTGAGGAAGGGGCGTTCGGTCTCCTCGACGAGCAGGACTCCGCGGGCCACCAGGGGCGCGGTCGGGTCCAGCCGCCGGCGGGCGGCGGCCGAGGCGGCCGGGGCGCCGCACAGCGCCAGGGCGAGCCCGGCGGTGGGCCGGCGGCGGGTGACGTCGTCGTTGAGGTAGCCGTAGAGCTGTTCGAAGCGGCCGTCCAGGTCGGGTGCGAGGGCGACGAGGAGGAGTTCGGTGTCGAGCGGATTCAGGTCGAACTCCACGGCCAGCAAGCGGAGTCGGAGGGTGCCTCCGGCCCGCTCGGCGGCGTCCGCCCGCTCCTCGACGGCCGCCAGCCGTGCGGCGTCCACCGCGTCGGGGGCGGGGACGGCCGACGGTTCGTCGAGGAGCCGGCGCACCGTCTCGTCGGAGAGGTAGAGGCCGCGGAACGGGTCGTCCGGTTCGGGGTCGGTGGCGCGGCGGGCGGTGACGGCCCGGCGCACCCGCTCCTCGACCAGGGCGAGCCGCTCCAGCAGGTGGGCGAGGCCGGGGTCGGTCATCGCGCCCTCCGTCGGCGCGGCGCGGCGTGCACGGTGGACGATTCCCCGGCGGGGGGCGCGAGTTCGCCGCTGCGCAGCACCAGGCCCTCCTGGACGGGCGGTCCGGCCCGGTAGACCGGGGCCACGGCGAAGGGCGCGCTCACCACGACGTCGAGCGAGGGTTTGAGCTCCCCGCCGAGCGCCGTCCAGACGTCCGCGAAGGCCCGGTCCTCGGGTGGCGGCAGCGCGATGCCGACGGGGACGGGCAGCCCGGTGGCGGCGAGCGCGGGGCCGAGGGCGTCGGCCGGCAGGGCGGTGTGCCGCAGGAAGCAGGCGAGCAGCGCGGACAGCAACCGGTGTTCGTCCTCCGGCCGTTGGGTCCAGGCGCTGATCAGGTACGAGAGCTTGAAGTAGCGGGGCGGCAGGGTCCGCGCGACGACCGTGCCCTGCTCGTCGTAGACGTTCTGCCTCCCTCGGGAGCCGCGCCGCAGGTCCTCCCTGATGTCGTACAGGTAGAGGTTGACGGTGGGGGTGTTGCGCCGGGCCGCCCAGTCGCGGGTGGGCGCGTCGAAGACCAGCTCGACGTCCGTGCCGTCCAGGGCCTCGGTCCGGACGAGGGTGCGCAGCGATTCGTCGACCTCGTGGATCACCGTGTCACCGCCGCTCCTGGTACTGCTGGGGCTGGAGGACGCCGGGCACGACCACGAACCCGGTGCGCACCTCGCCGAGGGCGGGCAGGTCGGGCAGCGTGGCGATCAGCTCGCGCGGGCCGAGGGTGTCCTGGGCGAGTGCGAGGACGGGCGCGGTGAAGGTGCCGTCCGGGGCCGCGGTCACCGGGGCGGCGGCCGCGGTCACGCCCGCGCTCCAGCGCAGGCGGACGGCGGCGCCGGGCGGGAAGCCGGTGCCGTGGGCGAGGGTGACGAGCCCGGGCGGGCCGACCTTCGGGTCGAGCGTGACGGCGGGGTCGACGACGGTCAGGGTGGCCGTGGCGCCGGCGCTCCGGCCCTGGGTGGTCGCGGTGCCGGTCACCGTGGCGCTCCCGGCGGCGGTGCCGGTGACCACGACGGCCACGCTCGCCTCGCCCCCGGGCGCCAGCGTGCCGAGCGCGCAGCCGGCGGGCGGACAGCCCTGCTCGACGTGCAGCCCGGACGGCACGGCGGGTGTCAGTACGACGCCGCCCGCCGGGACCGCACCGCCGTTGCGGACGGTCAGGGTGACGGTGGCCCGCTGCCCGACGCGGATCAGCGCGGGGTCGGCGGCGGCGGTGACGGCAAACTCGGGCGAGCGCGTGTCGGGCGGGGTGGCGCTCGGCGTGCCGGTGGGCGTCGCGGTCGGCGTGCCGGTCGGCGGCGGCGCCGTGGCCGTGGGTGTAGGCGTGGCCGTGGGCGTCGCCGTCCCGGGATCGGTGATCACGACGCCCGCCCCGGCCGTCACCGGCTCCCCGTTCGAGCTGGTCACCGTCCCCGTGACCTGCCCGCCGAACACCGCGTCACCCGTCACCACGACCTCCACCACCGTCTGCGCGCCCGGCCCGAGATCGCCGAGGACGCAGCCGGTGGACGGGCACGCGGGCGTCGCGGACACGACGCGCAGCCCGGCCGGCACCACGGGCGTCAGCGTCACGCCGGAGGCCGTCCCGTCGCCCTGGTTGCGCACGGTGAACGCGACCGTCACGGGCTCGCCTGGCCGGACGGACCCGGGCGTCGCCGTGGCCGTGACGGCGAGGCCGGGGGCGAGGACGGTGACCACGGTCTCCGCCTGGTCGTTCTCGGTCCTCGGGTCGAGCACGTCGCCGCCCGCCTGGGCGGTGGCCCGCTGGGCGCCGGTCGCCACGCCCTTGACGGTGAGCCGGACGGTGGCGCTCGCCCCCTTCGCCAGGCCGCCGAGCGCGCAGTGGTACGGCGTCGAGGCCGGGCAGGTGCCCTGGGAAGGGACGGGGACGCCGACCGCCTGGAGCCCGGCGGGCAGGGCGGGTCCGGCGGTGACGCCCTTGGCCGGGGCGGGGCCGAGGTTGGTGACGGTGAGGGTGAGCTCGGTCGTGCCGCCCAGGGAGACCTGCGGCTGCGCGGCCGTCAGGGCGACGGCGAGGTCGGCGGTGGGCTGCCAGGACGGGCGCCGGTGATCGGCGAGGTAGCGCGCGGGAAGGACCTGCCCGGTCCCGGTCGCCGCGTCGGCCACCGCGATCCGCCCGGACAGCGTTTCGCCGTTGCGGATCCCGGTGTCGAAGGCGAGCTGCCTGCCGTCGGGCGACCAGGCGGGGTCGGCGGGCTGGTAGAAGGCCACCGGCTGCGGCGGCGAGCCGTTGACCGGGCCGAGGGTGCGGCAGGTCGGGGCGGGCGGGATGACGCCGTGGCAGCTCGCGCCGTCGGGGCCGAGCTCCAGCAGGACGCGCAGCGGGCTGGTCGCGCGCGGCGGGCCGTTCGGCGGCGGGCAGAAGCCGGACGTGCACGAGGGCGGCGGGGAGTTCGGGTCGGGCGTGGCGGCCAGCAGCTTCCGGGCGAAGGCGAGCCCGCCGCCGTCGGGCGCGTACGCGGGGCGCTCGTCGAGGACGGGGCAGTCGGGGTCGCCGCACTGGGCGGCCGTGAGGTCCCGCTGGTCTCCCCCGGCGCCGGCCTCGACCGACCAGAGGTGCCGCACGCCGCTGACGGCGGCGAGCGCCGGGGCCTCGCGCAGGTCCGCCAGGTGGATGATCGGCGTGCACGTGCCGGCCCGCGAGAACGCGAGCCGGCTGCCGTCCGGCGACCACGCGGGGTCGGAGTCGGTGGAGGTGCAGTTGTAGCCGCTCCGGGTGCGCGCGGGGACGGTGAGGACCACCTTCGCCTTGTCGACGCCGCCGGAGACGTCGGCCACGAGGATCCGGTCGGCCGTGCCCTGGACGCAGTCGGTGCAGCTCCGGGTGGTCTGGACGAAGGCGAGCCGCTTGCCGTCGGGCGACCAGGCCGGCTCGATCTGGTCCATGGCCGGGTCGATCCCCTGTCCGGCGAGCGCGGTGGCGCGGGAGGGGTCCGTCGCGTCGCCGACCATGACCCGGGTCGGCGGCCGGCCGGCGGTGGGCGCCGGGCTGCCCTGGGCGTACTCCGTCCGGGTGAAGGCGAGCCGTCGGCCGTCCGGCGACCAGGCGGGGTCGGCGGTGCTCTCCGTGCCGTCCACCGCCTGCGGCCTGAGGTCCAGCCGGTCCAGCGGCGGCGCCGGGTGGACGCCCTCGATCCGCGGCACGTACTCGGTGAGCCGCGTGACGAGGACCGTCGGCGTCCCGCCCGCCGGGGTGTACCACCCGGCCGACTCCACGGTGTTGTTGACGCCGTCCAGCACGGCCGTGCCGGGGCAGGCCGGGCAGGTGCCCGCCGGATCGACGCGGAAGACGCCGTCGGAGAGGAAGGCCAGCGCGCCGCCGTCCGGCGACCACGTGACGTCGCTGTTCACCCACTGGCTCCGGGACCCCCGGGCGACCGGCCGCACGGCCCCGCCCCGCGCCGGGACGAGCGCCAGCTCCTGGTAGCCGCCCTGGACGGTGACGAAGGCGATCCGGTCGTGCCCGGCCCCGGCCGACGGCTCCCAGGCGGGCCGGTGCGCCGGGTCCGGACCGGTGTCGACGGGCACGGCCGTGCCGCCGGGCGCGACCGGGACCCGGAAGAGCTTCCCGCCGCGCTCGAACGCGAGCGCGCCGCCGTCCGGCGACCAGCTCGCCCAGCCGCCGCCGACCACCACGCGGCGCAGCTCGCCGCCGTCGGTCCTGGCCACCCAGATCGAGGCCGTGCGGTCGGCGCCGTCGGCCCCCGGAGTGTCCGGATCGGCGAGGGAGGTCTGCCGGCACCAGTCGCGGCTCGGGTCCGACGCGCCCGGTTGCCAGGAGGTGAAGGCCACCCAGGCGCCGTCCGGGGAGAGCACCGGGTGCTTGAGCCGCCAACCCGGGCGCTCCAGCAGCACCTTGACCGGCCCGGCGCCCTGGCGCCACAGCAGGCTCTCACCGGTGCCGCTGCGGTCGCTCACCCACACCACCGTGTCGCCGCGGGCGGACGGCTGGCAGTCGTCGCCCGCCTGGGCGGCGCCGAGCAGCGCGGTCAGCCGGCCGCCGTCGGCCAGGGCCAGGGCGCGGTGCTCCTGGTCCTCGGAGGTGTAGGCGATCCGCCCGGGCGCCGGTTCGGCCGCGGCGGGCGCCATCGGCTCCGGGCGCCCCGGGCGGACCGCCGCCGAGACGGCCACCAGCAGGGCCGCCACAAGCGCCGTCGAGAGCAGCGCCAGGAACGACCGCCGCAGCGGGCCCTGGGTCGTAACGCGTCGTCGCACCGTGTCCCCCCGGACGGTTCCCCCGCGCACGCCGGGGGCGGGCCGACGGCATCCGGATGCTCCTCCTCACCGCAACCCTGGCCGCCGCCACCCCGACCGGCAGCAGCGGCCGGGGCAGCGGTCCGGGTAGCGGTGCCTGCCCGATCGGGCCACGGCCGCCGTCGGATCAGCCCTCGCGCAGCGCGCACGCGACGCGGTCCGGCCCTCGCGCACGCGCCTTGGATCAGCCCCTCGTGCAGCGCGCACGCGACACTGTCCGGCCCTCGCGCACGCGGCTCAGATCAGCCCCTCGCGCAGCGCGTACGCCACGGCGTGCGAGCGGTTGCGCAGTTGGAGCCGGGTGGTCACCTCGTGCAGGACGTTCTTCACCGTCCGCTCCGAGAAGGAGAGTTCCTCGGCGATCTCCGCCGTGTCCCGGCCGGCCGCGACCAGCCGCAGCACCTCCACCTCGCGCGGCGCCAGCCCGGTGAAGGCCAGGCCGCGCGGGTCGAGCACCTGGCGCTGCAGGCGGCCCACCTGCTCCAGCAGGCGGCCGAGGAGGTCCGCCGGGACGCTGCCCTCGCCGCGCGCCGCCGCGGTGATCACCTGCACCAGCCGTTCGGCCGTCGCCTCCCGCCGCCGGACCACCCCGACCACCCCGCACTCCACGGCGGCGACCAGCCCGGCGTCGTCCAGTTCGGTGCCGACCAGGACGATCCGCCCGGCCGCCGTGCGGCGCAGCTGGCGGAGCGTGCGCAGCGCCTCCTCCCCCACCTTGTCCACCGCGACGACCACGACGGTCCGCCCGTCCTCCCCGTCCGGCTCGTCGGGCCCTTCCTGCCCGGCCCCGTCCAGCAGGCGGACCTCCGGGCAGGTGCGCAGCTGGCCCGCCAGCCCGGCCCGTGAGACCGGGTCCTCGGCGGTGATCCGGACCGGGATCCGGTCGCCGCCGGTGTTGCCGTGATAGCGCATCGCGTCCTCCGCCCTCGCGCGCCCGGCCGTACCCGCGGGCGCCCCCGGCCCGGCGGTCGGCGGACCGCCGGGCGCTTCCCGTCCCGACGAGTCAACACCCGGCAAATCATCAGGCACTCCACAACGACTTAACGGGCAGCGGAACTGCCCCGAAGGCTGGCCGCCGGGCACCTGCCCACCGCCGGACGGCTCCCTACGCTCGGCGCATGACGACCACATCGGCCCACCTCGACCCGTCCGCCGTCCAGGTGCTGCCCGGCGAGGAGGCGCAGGCCTCGCTGGAGGTGCGCAACGGCGGCGAGCTCGTCGAGGCGTACCGCTTCGAGGTGCTCGGCCCGGCCGGGGCCTGGACGGCCGTGGAGCCGGAGTCGCTCTCGCTCTACCCCGGGACGGCCGGGCGGGTCGTGCTGCGCTTCCGCCCGCCGCGGGAGAGCACGACGCCGGCCGGGCCGGTCCCGTTCGGCGTGCGGGTGGTGCCGCAGGAGCGGCCGGAGCAGGCGACGGTGCCCGAGGGCGTGGTCGAGGTGCTGCCGTTCGCCGGGCTGACGGCGGAGTTGACGCCCCGCATGTCGCAGGGGCGCGGACGCGGCCGGCACCAGGTGGCGGTCGACAACCGGGGCAACCTGCCGGTCTCGGTGACGCTCGCCGGCAGCGACCGGGGCGGGCTGCTGCGCTTCGCGCTCCCGGCCGCCGCGACGACGGTCGAGCCGGGCCGGGCGGTGTTCGTCCGGGCCGACGTGCGGCCCGCGCGGCGGCTGTGGCGCGGCACCGCCGTGCCGCACGCGTTCCAGATCGTGGTGACCCCGGGCGAGGGCGAGCCGATCGCGCTGGACGGCACCTACCTCCAGCGACCGGTGCTGCCCAAGGGCCTGTTGAAGGCGGCGATCGCGGTGGTGGCACTCGCCGGGGCACTCGCCGCGGCCTGGTTCGGGCTGCTCCGGCCGGCCGTGCGCTCGACCGCGAAGAACGCCGTGGCCGGCCCGGTCACGGCCGCCCAGTCGCAGGCGGCGGACGCCAAGCAGAAGGCCGCCGACGCCCAGGGCGCCGCCGCGGCCGCCCAGCAGGCCGCGCAGCAGGCGGCCTCGGGGGCGGGAACGGCCTCCCCGGTGCCGGCCGTGACGCCCGGCACCGGCCTGGTGCCGGCGCCGGGGGCGGCGCTCTTCTCCCAGCGGCTCAAGGCGACCGCCCCGGCCGGCTCCACCCGGACCGAGACCTACCAGGTGCCGGACGGCAAGACGCTGCGGCTGACCGACCTCGTCCTGGAGAACCCGCAGGGCGACGCCGGCACCATCACCATCGCCGTCGGCGACGCGCCCCTGCTCGCGCCCGCCCTGGAGAACTTCCGCGAACAGGACTTCCACTGGGGCTCGCCGATCCTCGTCGGCGAGAAGCAGAAGCTCACCGTCACCGTCACCTGCCGCCAGGTGGGCCTGCCGGCGAGCGGCCCGGCGCCCGCGACCTGCTCGGCGGCGGCGCTGCTGAGCGGCTCGCTGGAATAGCCGCAGCGGGAACGGGCCCTCGCAGCCGTCCGGAAGTCCGGGCGGCTCCGCGTTGTTGGCACCGGGGAGAACCCTCTCTCACGAAGGGGTGCCAGGTGACCGACATGCCCGGGCCGGGCCGCGCCACCGACGAGGGCGCGGCGGCCCTCGACGCCTACTCGCGGATCGTGATCTCCGTCGCCGAGGCCGTGACCCCACGGGTCGCCGCCCTCCAGGTGCCCCGGCGCGGCCGGGGCGGCTGGTTCTCCACCGCGCTCGGCTCCGCCGTGGTCTTCACCGAGGACGGCTTCCTCCTGACCAACGCCCACGTCGTCGGCCACGCCGACGCCGGCACGCTCGCCTTCGGCGACGGCACCACCGCGCCGTTCCACACCATCGGCACCGACCCGCTCTCCGACCTCGCCGTCCTGCGCGCCGACGGCGCCACCCCGCCGCCGGTGCGGCTCGGCGAGGCCACGGCGCTGCGCGTCGGCCAGTTGGTCGTCGCCGTCGGCAATCCGCTCGGGCTGGCGGGCACCGTCACGGCGGGCGTCGTCAGCGCCCTCGGCCGCTCGCTGCCCGCGCGGGCGGGCAGCGCCGTGCGGGTCATCGACGACGTCATCCAGACCGACGCCGCCCTCAACCCCGGCAACTCCGGCGGCGCGCTCACCACGGCGGACGGCGAGGTGGTCGGCATCACCACGGCGGTCGCGGGCAACGGCCTCGGCCTCGCCGTCCCCATCAACGCGACCAGCCGGCAGATCATCGCCGCCCTCCTCGCCGAGGGCCGCATCCGCCGCGCCTACCTCGGCCTCGCGGGCGTCCCCGCACCCCTGCCGCCCGCGCTGCGCCGGCGCACCGGGCAACAGGCGGGCCTGCGGATCGTCGAGGTCGTCCCGCACGCCCCCGCCGCCCGGGCGGGCCTCCGCCAGGGCGACCTCCTCCTCACCGCGGCCGGCGAGCCGATGAGCACCGCCCAGTCCCTCCAGCGCCTCATGCTCGCCGACGCCATCGGCCGGCCCCTGCCCCTCACCGTCCTGCGCGGCGACGCCCTCGTGGACGTCATCGCCACGCCCACCGAGCTCCACGCGGACGACTGACATCCATCAGCGCATCCGGCCGACCGCCCGGACGGACCGGCGTGGGTCTTTGACGGTCCGTCACCACCGGTGCTGGGGTGGCCCCATGGAGCCCATCGAACGCATCCGGCAGGCGATCACCCACGAGCGCGAGGAGTGGCGGGCCTGGCTCGCCGGGCTGCGGGCCGGCCGGGCACCGGCGCCGCAGGGCCGGATCCGGCACGTCTTCGTCCTCGTCCTGGAGAACCGCTCCTTCGACCACATGCTGGGGGTGTCGACGGGCACGGTGGCCGACGGCGTCCTCCATCACGGCGTCGGCACGGACGCGGTGACGGGCGCGCCGGCCACCGTCGACGGCCCCGACACCGGCGCGAGCAACCACCACGCGGGCACCGCGTACCCCGTGCGGATCGGCGCGCCCTTCGCGCTGCCCGTCGACCCGCCGCACGAGTTCTGCGACGTCCGGCTCCAGCTCGCCTCGACCCCCATCACCGGCAGCCCGCACGACGACCGGTGCGCCTACGACGGCACCTACCCGCCGATCACCCTGGGCGGCTTCGTCGACAACTACGCCAACGAGGCGACGGTGAAGAAGGACGCGGAGGCCCTCGCCGACCCCGGCGCCGTCATGGCCTGCTTCACCGCCGAGCAGCTCCCCGTCCTCAGCACCCTGGCCCGCGAGTTCGCCGTCTGCGACCGCTGGTTCTCCGCCCTGCCCGGGCCGACCTGGCCCAACCGCTTCTTCCTGCACGCGGCGAGCTCGGCCGGCCTCGACCACAGCCCCGACCCGGTCGACACCGTCCGGTCGCGCCTGAGCGGCTACACCTTCGAGCACGGGACGCTCTACGAGGCCCTGGACGGCAAGGGCCTGCCGTGGCGCGTCTACGCCGGCGACGCGCTCCCCCAGGTCAGCGCGCTGGCCGGGATGGACCTGGCGACGACCGTCGAGCACTACCACCACCTCGACGACCTGGCCGAGCACCTCCAGGACCCCGCTTACCCGGCCGCCTACACCTTCATCGAGCCGGACTACGGGCACGTCCTCACCCACGGCGGCGACTTCCGCTGCGGCAACAGCCAGCACCCGCTCGACGACGTGACCGACGGCGAGGCCCTGATCAAGAACGTCTACGAGGCACTCCGCCGCTCGCCGCTCTGGGAGTCCAGCGTGCTCGTCATCACCTACGACGAGCACGGCGGCTTCTACGACCACGTGCCGCCGCCCGCCGCCGTCCCGCCGGGCGACCGCACCGACCCGGAGCACAGCGCCCACGGCTTCCGCTTCGACCGACTCGGCGTCCGGGTGCCCGCCGTCGTCGTCTCGCCGTGGGTCCCGGCGGCCGCGCCGGGCGACCGGGCCGGACGGAACTGCAACCTGATCGACCACACGCAGTACGACCACGGCTCGCTCCTCGCCACCGTGGAACGGCTGTTCGGACTGGCCCCGCTCACCGACCGCGACGCGCGCGCCAACGACTTCCTCCACCTGCTCTCCGCCGACGCCCCGCGCGACACGCCCGGCACCCTGCCCGACCCGGCCGAGTCGGGCGTGACCTGGAAGGCGGAGGCCGCCGCCCCCGCCGATCCCGGCCGGCCCGTCACGGCGACGCTGCGCGGCTTCGTCGAGACGGCCGCGATCCAGGAGGCGCGCCTGCACCCGCAGGAGCACGACCGGATCCGGCGGCGGGCCGGCGGGATCGGGACGGTGGCCGACGCCGAGCGGTACCTCGCGGACATCACCGCGCAGTTGGGCCGGGCCGGGCTGCGCATCGCCCGCCCGCCGCGGAGCTGAGGGCCCTATCCGGACTCAGGCGTACTCGCGCAGGCGCGGGCGGACACCCGCGACGACGAGGGCCAGTGCCACCGCGAGCACGGCGGCGCCGAGGGCCGCCGTCACCGCGTCCAGGTCGTCGTCCGTCGCCGCGACGGCCCGGTCCATGGCCTTCTGGTTGATCGCCTGCACGTCGTCGACGGCGGCCGCCAGGCGGGCGAAGTCGGCGTTGGACTCACCGGCGGCGGTGCCCGTGTCGAAGGCGATCGCCTCCTTGAGGCGCCCGGCCGCGTTGAGGTCGCGGATCTTGTGGTCGTCGCGCTGGTAGTCCTGGAAGGCCGCCAGCACCCGCTCGGCGGCGTCCTGTTCGCCGGCGAAGGTGATGTTGTGCAGCTCGTCGCCGAGGAAGCCGCCGAAGCCGATCGTCGTGTGGTCGGCCCGGTGGTGGTCCGCGAGCGGGGCGAGGGCGGCGGGGTAGCCGGCCAGGGTGGTGCCGCCGACGCGGGCGAAGGACTGCGTCTTGTCGAAGTAGCCCTGCTCGTAGGCGGCCGCCCGGCCCGGGTCGCTGAGGAAGCGGCTCTCGTCGGCGTTGAGGTCGTAGGCGGTCGCCCGGGCGCGGCTGAGCGCGATGACCGAGTCGAAGGCGTCGTGCTTGGCGACGACGAGGTGGTCGGCGGCCCGGTTCACCAGGACGACGCCGCCCACGAGCCCGCCGAGGGCGAGCAGGGTCGCGGCGGCGACCGGAGCGTTGAGGACGCGCCGGTACCGGACGGCGAGCAGCCGCTGGAGCCCGGCGAGGGCCGCGAGGGCGAGCACGCCTGCGGCGACGATCCACCAGCGGCCGCTGCCGAGGTCGCCGCGTTCGGCGGCGAACCGGCGTTCCACGGTGCCCGCGTTGGCGGCGGTGACGCTGTCGGCGGCGGGCAGGAGGCGCTGGCGCAGCAGGTCGGTCGCGGAGCGGTACGCGGCGAGGGCGTCCGCGGGCGGGCGTCCCGCGGCGGCGTGGGCCTGGTCGTCGAGGAGCTGGGCCTGGGCCACGAGGGCCTGGTAGCGGCCGAGTTCGTCGATGACGGTCTGGACGGCGGCGCGCCCGGCGGGGTCGTCGGCGGTGGCCTCGGCGACCTGCTGGAGGTCGGTGGCGGCCTGGTTGCGACGCTGGTCGTAGGTGTCGAGGCTCTCGCGGCGGGCCTTGGCGAAGTCCGGGTCGGCGCCGTAGAGGAGGAGGTCGGCGGCCTGCGCGTCCATGTCGTTGAGCGCGAAGTAGAGGTCGGCGGAGCGGACGACCTGCGGGGCGGCCTTGTGCCCGATGGCGTCGGTGCCGTCGTGGGCGCCGCCGAGGACGGTGGCGGTGACGACGCCGGAGAGGGCGAGGGCGGCGAGGCAGGTGCCGGTGAGGACGCGGACCAGTCGGGGCGTGCTCCAGGTCCGGCGTGCCGCCGGTCTCCGGGGCTTCCACGGGCGGGGGGCGCGCGGCCCGGCGGGCGGTCCGGCCGTGGCGGGGCTCGCCTCCCCGGGCGATTCCGCTGTCCGAACGACGACCGTACCGCTCGACGTACCTGTAGGCATCGCCGCGCGCCCCCTTCACCTGTTTTCCACCGGCTGCCGAGAGTCCCGGAGGAACCGGCCGGGACCCGGGGTCGGCGCGGTTCGCCGACGGGCCCTTGCAAGCCCGGCGCCGAACCGTTTCTGCGCAGCTCACGCTAGGTTCGCCGGGCGCCCGGCCGACCGTTCCTGACGACTCCCTGACGCGCCACCCGCCGATCTTTACGCCGCCTTGGCGGCCGCGTCGGACGCCCGGGGCCGGGGCCCAGGCCGGACGCCGGGTCAGAGGCCCGGCCGCCGCCCGAGGCGCACGCTCGCGACCCGGACCGTCCGGCGTGGCACGGCGCTCGGCAGCGCCACCAGCAGCGCCGCGGCCGTGAACAGCGCGAAGTGGCCGCCCTCCGGCCACGGGCCGGACCAGCCCAGCTCGGCGTGCCGGTGCTCGGCGAACGCGTTGCAGCACAGCCAGGCCGACAGCCCGATCACCGGCGCCGCCGACGGCCGGGAGAACGCGCCCGTCAGCCCGCTGAGCGCCGCGTACGCGGCCAGGGCGAACCAGCCCGAGTGCAGTTCCCCGAGCGCGCCGAGGCCGAGGGCGAGGACGCCCCCGGCGACGAGCGCGACGGTGCCGGAAACCGCCACCGCGAGCCGGTCCACGACCGGGCGGTAGCGCTGCCCGCCGGGGCGCGCCGAGTACATCCGCACGGGCGACTACCCCTTCGTGCCGACGAGTTCGGGCACGTGGCCGATCGGCAGGTGCCACCGGGTGCGCCGGTGCAGGGCCTCCAGCTCGCGCTGGAGCGGCGGGGCCGGGACGGTCAGCACCGGGCAGGCGGCCTCGCGCAGGCAGTGGGACGCGACGGAGCGCCGGAAGCCGCGGCGCAGCAGGTTGCCGCCGTGCCCGAGGACGAGGAGGTCGTCGGGGCGGTCGGCGATGTGGACGAGCGCCGGCCCGGTCTCACCGCGGACGACCACCGGGTGCACCGGCACCCCCGGGTCGGCGCCGGCGAAGGCCGCGTCGAGCGCGTCGCGCAGCCGTTGGTCGGCGGCGTCGCGGGCGGCGGTGAGCAGCGGCGGGCAGGGCGAGCGGCGGTAGCCGAGCTCGCCGCCCGGGGGCTCCCAGGCGAGGACCGGCACCAGCGCGGCGCCGGTGCGCCGGGCTTCGGCGGCTGCGCGGTGCAGCGCCGCGAGGCTGCCCAGTGAGCCGCTGACCCCGACCACCACCCGGGTGGTGCCGCAGTCGTCGTACCGCCGGTTGCCGTGCATGGTGTCGTCCTCGGGTCGTCGTTCGCGGGCCGCCGTTCACCGCGGTGCCGCGTTCGCCTCCAGCCAATCGCCGGAAGAACCACGGGTGGCGTTTCTTGGCGCTTCCTTGACGTCCGGGGCGGCCTTCCGAGCGCGTTCCATACGCCGGGCCCGGGGCCGTGGCCGGGTTCGCTCCGGGACGGCGGCTTTGACCTGCGGCTTTGTGGCATGCAACAAGGCGCGTCCGGAATCCGGAGGCGGCGGTTCGTCCGGATCGCCCCTATTGCGGCGGCGACGGGTGGCGAAGGATTGGCAGGCCGTCCGGAGTGACCGATTCCGGGCGGATTCCTGCACCAGAAGGCTTCCCTCATGCCGCAGAGCACCCACATCGAGCAGTACGGGGTGGACACCATCCCGGACGCCGACCGCACCAGCACTCCCCGGGACGTGGTCAGCATCCTCGTCGGTTCGAACCTCGCGTTCGGCGTCGTCGTGTTCGGGTGGCTGCCGGTCTCGTTCGGGCTCTCGTTCTGGGCGAGCCTGAGCGCGCTGGTGCTCGGCACCGTCGCCGGGATCGTGCTGACGGCGCCGCTCGCACTGGTGTCGCTGCGCACCGCGACGAACCTGTCGACCAGCTCGGGCGCGTTCTTCGGCGTGCGCGGGCGGCTGATCGGTTCGGTGGTCGGCCTGCTGCTGTCGCTCGGGTACACGGCGCTCGCGCTGTGGGTGGGCGGCGACGTGGTGGTCGGGGCGCTCAACCGGATGCTGGGGCTGCCCGCCGACGGCGTCGCGTACGTGGCGACGTACAGCGTGCTGGCGGTGCTGAGCGCGACCGCGGCCGTGTTCGGCTACCGGCTGCTGCTGAAGCTGGAGCGGGTGCTGATGTGGGCGATGGGCGCCCTGCTGCTGGCCGGGCTGTTCGCGTTCGCCCCGCACTTCGACGGCTCGGCGCACGGCGCCTACCTGCTGGGCGGATTCTGGCCGACCTGGCTGCTGGCGGTGGTCGCGGCCGGGCTGAGCGGGCCGATCGCGTTCATCACCCTGCTGGGCGACTACACCCGGTACGTCTCCCCGGCCCGGCACGCGCCGCGCAAGGTGCTGTGGTCGACGTGCCTGGGCCTGTTCCTGGGCCTGCTGATCCCCCAGGTGTTCGGCACCTTCACCGCCGTCGCGACCGGCGCGGGCAACGACTACGTGCACGGGCTGATCGCCGGCGCCCCGGCCTGGTTCCTGCTGCCGCTGCTGATCAACGGGCTGCTGGGCAGCGCGGGCAACACCGGCCTGATGCTGTACAGCATGGGCCTGGACCTGGACGCGATCCTGCCGCGCGCCACCCGGCTGCAGGCCACCTACGTCGTGGCGGCGCTCTCGACCGTGCTGGTCTTCCTGGGCCACTTCGTGTGGAACGCGCAGGACGCCGTCACCTCCTTCGTGCTCGTGCTGACCGCGATCGGCGCGCCCTGGGCCGTGATCACGCTGATCGGGCACCGGCGCTTCCGCGGCGACTACGACCAGCACTCGCTCCAGGTGCTCAACCAGCGCACCCGCGGCGGCATCTACTGGTACCGGGGCGGCTGGAACGTCCCGGCGACGGTGGCCTGGGCGGCGGGCAGCGCGCTCGGCCTGTGCGCGGTGGACACCCCGGCCTACCAGGGGCCGCTGCTGCCGCTGACCGGCGGGATCGACCTGAGCTTCGTGCTGTCGGGCGCGCTCGCGGCCGCGCTCTACGTGCTGCTCTCGCGCGGGGCGCGCGGCAAGGCGCCGGCGCTGCCGAAGCGGGAGGCGGTCCGGGAGACGACCTCCGAAACGGTGCACTGAGACCGCATGGTGCTATCGTCAGTAGCACCATGTTGCTGAAGCTGGACATCGGCGACGCCCGTCCCCTGCACGAGCAGGTGGCGGGCGCGATCCGTCGGGCCGTCGCCGAGGGCGAGTGCGCCCCCGGTGACAAGCTGCCGCCCGCCCGGGACCTCGCGCGGGCCCTCGGTGTCAACACCAACACCGTCCTGCGCGGGCTGCGCGCCCTGCGCGACGAGGGCGTGCTGGAGTTCCGCCGCGGCCGCGGCATCACGATCGCCGCCGACGCCGGATCGCGCGCCGAACTGGTCGACCGCGTACGCGAGTTGATCGCGGACGCGGCCCAGGCCGGCTACAGCAGGAACGATCTCGTGGATCTGATCAGGGGGATGCCGTGAACGACTCGGAGCCTGTAGTACCCACCGCGACGGAGCGAGGGCCACGCCGGGGAGGGCCCTGGGCGGCCGCGGCCTTCGCGGCCGGCGTGCTCGGGCTGCTCGTCGCACTCCCGCTGGCGGCGGCCGACCGGCTGCCGGACCCGGTGGCCACCCACTGGAGCGGCAGTCGGCCGGACGGCTCGATGTCGCTCACCGCCGCCGCGCTGTTCCCCGCGGTGATCTGGCTGGGCCTGGTAGCCCTCGCCGCCGTCGTCCGCCGCTTCCGGAGCCGCCAGGCGCCGGGCGCGCCCGGGGCGATCCTGGCCGCCGGCGGGGTGCTGCTGAGCGGCGCCCAGGCGTCGATCGTGCACGCCAACCTCGACCGCGCACGCTGGCAGGACGCCGCCTCGATGGACGCCTGGGTGATCCTCATCGTCCTGACGACGGGCGCCGCCGGCCTCGTCACCTGGCTCGCGACCCGCACGCCCGCCACCGGCACCGCCCCCACCGGCCCGCGCGGCCCGGTCATGACGCTCCCGGCCGGGGAGCGGGTGGTCTGGCTGTCCCGCGCCTCCAACGTCTGGATGCAGCTCGCCGCCGCCGTCCTCGGCCTCGGCGCGGCCGGCACCGCCCTGGCCGGCGCCACCGGGCTGACCCCCGGGCACTGGTCGCTCACCACCACGCTCGCGATCCTCGCGCTGACCGTCCTCGCCTGCTCCTCCGTGCAGGCCCGGGTCACCACCAAGGGGCTGGACATCGGCTTCGGCCCGTTCGGCTGGCCCCGGCGGCACTGGTCCCCCGCGGACATCGGCGCGGCCCGCGCCGAGCGGCGCACCGCCGCCCAGGCGGGCGGCTGGGGCTACCGGGTCAACGGCCTCGGCACCACCCTGATGCTCCGCGGCGGCGACTGCCTGGTCGTCGAGAGCCGCCAGGGCCACCGGTTCGCCGTCAGCGTCGACGACGCCGAACGCGGCGCCGCGCTGCTCGACTCCCTCGCCGAACGGGCGAAGGCCACGACCGCCTGAACTCCCCCGCCACCTTCCGCAGCCCGGGACGGGTGCCGTCCCGGGCTGCGGCGTTCCCTCCCGGGCTGCGGCGTTCCGTCCAGGATCCGGGCGCGGAGGCCGTGTCGTGGTTCCCCGAAGTCCTGCGCAGCCCTTCGAAGTCCTTCGAAACGATGGCTGGAGCCCCGCCCCGCGCCTCATAATTCCCCTATGCCGAGCGAGTTGAGATACGAGCCGCCGCTGCGCCTGCCCGCCGTCGTCACCGACCGCTGGGGCCGTGCCGACACCGTCCTGGTCAACGACGGGCAGACCTTCTCCCTGCTCCTGCGGGGCAACCGGTACGAGGGCGACAGCCTCGACTCCCTCGAACTCGTCGGCCGGCTCGACGAGGACGCCCTGCCGCCCGACCTGACCCGGCTCGACGAACTCTGCTCCTGCACGATCGAGTGGCGCACCCCGCTCCAGGTCACCGGCCCCGGCCCGGACCCGCGGCCCGGCCTCCTGCACGCCCGGCTCGTCCTCGGCGACGCCAACCCCGACGGCAGCCTCGACGCCCTGCACGTGACCCTCGAACTCGACCTGCCCGACGACGGCGGCACCGTCGCCTCCGGCGGGCCCTGGGAGGACATGGAGGACGCGCTCCTCGACCTCCAGCGCCGGCTCCCGCCCGGCGTCGCCCTCGCGGCCTGCATCGCGTGCGCGTTCTCCGACTACTCCCCGGCCGGTTCCGGCTTCATCGGCTCGATGGCCTGCTTCCGCGACGCAAAAGACGCCTACCGCGGCGTCACCGGCAAGGCCGACATCTTCCGCCTCTGGGACCGCCGCACCGGCTTCGCCCAGGAGACCTTCCACTGCGCCGAGTTCGAGCCCCGCCGACCGGGCACCGGCTACCGGGGGTAAGGCCGGAGGCCGCACCCGGCGGAAACCACTCGTTCCGGTGGTGTGGGGTCGTGCGGCGGCGCGGGTACAACAGAGGCAGCGCCGAGCCTCAAGGAGGCGTCCATGATCCCCCACTGGCGTGCCGTCAGAACTCCCTCACCCGATCCGTCCGACCCGACCGACCCGTCCGGCTCCCAGGACGAACGGACCGTCACCTTCCTGCGCCTCGGCGTCGGGCTGATCGGCATCCTCCTGCCGGTCGCCCTGCCGCTGGGCAACTGGCTGTTCGCCGAGCTCAGAGGCCTGAGCACGAACGGCTACTGGCCCGCGTCGATGAGCGGCGCCTACTACTCCAGCACGCGGAACGTCTTCGTCGGGAGCCTGTGCGCCCTCGGGGTGTTCCTCGTCTGCTACCGCTTCGACCGCCGGGACGACCGCTGGAGCACGGCGGCCGGGGCGTGCGCGCTCGGTGTCGCGCTCTGCCCGACCTCGCCACCGAACCCGACGGCGTTCCAGGCCACGATCGGGGCCGTCCACCTCGTCCTCGCCGCGCTGCTGTACATCGTCCTGGCCCTGTTCTCCGTCTACTCCTTCCGCGACCCGCGGTACGAGCGCAAGCCGTGGGTCGCCCGCGGCTACCTGGCGGCCGGCGTGCTGATCCCCGCGCTGCTCCTGCTGGCCGCCGTCGCCGCGCTCACCCACCTCGGCACGGACTGGCCGATCCGCCCGGTCTACCTGTGCGAATGGCTCGCCACCTGGGCCTTCGGCGCGGCCTGGACGGGCGCCGCGGTCGAACTCGCCGCCGCGGCGGGCCCGTCCGGCTCGCGCGCCACCGTCGCACCGACCGCGGACCCGGCGCCGCAGTAGCCGACGCACCGGTTCGCGTGACCGCTGCGCGGGGCCGACCCCGCGCGGCGGCCCGCTGGACGCGACACGGACGCACCACGGAGCACGGACGGACGCACCACGAAGAACGCGGTCGCACCCAGCCGCGACCGGGACATCGCGATGGACGCGAGCGTGGCGGTCGAGCGCCGAGCGCGCGGCCTCACGACCCCGTCGCGGAGACCAGGCCCGCCTCGTAGGCGAGGATCACCAGGTGCACGCGGTCGCGGGCGTCGAGCTTGGCGAGCAGCCGGGTCATGTACGTCTTGACGGTGGCGATGCTGAGCACGAGCTCGGCCGCGATCTCGCCGTTGGACAGGCCCCGCCCGACGAGGGTGAGGATCTCGCGCTCGCGCCCGGTGATCGCGGCGAGGCGCGGGTGCTCCGGCGCCGACGCAGAGACCGGTGCCGGGGCCTGCCCCGCGAAGGTGGAGATCAGGCGGCGGGTGACGCTCGGCGCGATGAGCGCCTCCCCCGCCGCGACCACCCGCACGGCGGCGAGGATGTCGTCCAGCGCCATGTCCTTGACCAGGAACCCGGACGCCCCGGCCCGCAGCGCCGCGTACACGTGGTCGTCGTCGTCGAACGTGGTGAGCACGACGACCCGGGTCGGCCCGCCGGCGGCGGTGACCAGGCGGGTGGCCTCGATGCCGTCCGTGCCGGGCATCCGGATGTCCATCAC
Organism: Kitasatospora sp. NPDC059408; assembly: GCF_042751525.1. Taxonomy (NCBI): domain Bacteria; kingdom Bacillati; phylum Actinomycetota; class Actinomycetes; order Kitasatosporales; family Streptomycetaceae; genus Kitasatospora; species Kitasatospora sp. NPDC059408. The sequence continues at coordinate 34,396 of NZ_JBHYWI010000024.1, read as the reverse complement.
GACGACGTCCGGCCGCAGTTCGACGGCCAGCCGGACGGCGTCGGCGCCGGTGCCGGCCTCGCCGACCACCTCGACGTCGTCCGTCTCCGCGATCACCATCTCCAGCGCGGCGCGCACCAGCGGCTGGTCGTCGGCCAGTACGACGCGGACCACCCGCTGTTCCACCGGCCCGCTCGCGGTCCCGCTCACCGACCCGCTCACCGACCCGCCTCCGCCCGCAGGGGCAGCCGGGCCGCGACCCGGAACCCGCCCCCGGGGCGCGGCCCGGCGCTGAACTCGCCGTCCAGCAGCGCGACCCGCTCGCGCAGCCCGGCCAGGCCGAAGCCGCTGCCCGGGGCGGTGCCGTGGCCCCGGCCCCGGTCGGTGATCTCGACGGACACCTCGTCCTCCTTCGTGCGGTCGACGGACACCCGGCAGGCGCTCGCGCCCGCGTGGCGCACCACGTTGGTGACGGACTCCTGGATGACACGGAACACCGCGAGGTCCAACTCGTCCGGGAGCCCGGCCTGTTCACCGAGCCGCCGGACCTCCACCGCGACACCCGCGGCGGTGGTCGCGGCGGCCAGCCGGTCGAGGTCGGCCAGGCCCTGCGGCACGGTGGCCGAGGCCTCCCCCTCGGCCTGGCGCAGCGCGACGAGCATCCGGCGCAGCCCGGCGAGCGTCTCCCGTCCGGCGGTCTCGATCGCGCCGAGCGCCTCCTTGGCCCGCTCCGGCCGGGTGTCGATGACCCGGCGGGCGGCGCCGGCCTGGAGGGCGATGATGCCGATGCTGTGGGCGACGGTGTCGTGCATCTCGCGGGCGATCCGCAGGCGTTCGCCGGTGACGGCCGCCGCGGCCGCCCGGGTGCTCAGCGCCTCGGCGTGCTCGCGGTTCTGCCGCACCGAACGCCCGGCCAGCCAGGCGACGAGGGCGAGCAGCGCGGCTCCGTCGGCGGATCCGATGTGGGTGCCGGTGAAGATGCCGACGGTGTTGCCGTGCACGAGCCCCATGTGCAGCACGAGGAACGTCATGACCAGGGCGAACGCACTCCGGGAGGACCGGCGCGGCGCGGTGGCGGTGATCAGGCAGAGGGCGGCGTCGACGGCGAGCAGCGAGGCCGGGGGCACCTGGGTGTTCGCGGCCCAGCCGTCCGTCTCCGTCCAGGTGGCGATCAGCAGCAGAGCCACGGAGAGCACCGGCAGACGGCGCACGAGGGCGGCGCCGGCGAAGGCGACGGCGGTGTCGAGCAGGGTGAACGCCAGGCCGCCGTGCGCGGCGGCGCCGCTGTGCTGCCGGGCGGTGCCGCCGAGCACGACGGCGGGGTAGGCGGCGGCCGCACACCAGGCGAGTCCCACCCAGGCCTCGGGCGGGACGCGCCGGAACAGCGGCGGGGTCGGCGTCGTGATCATGGTGGTGATCGTATCGACGGATCGTCGGCGGGTCATCAAACCGTGGTTGTACGACCGGGGATGACGGCCGGGGCCGCACGGTGTCAGCACCGGTCCGATGCGGCGGTCCGGTCCGCTCCGGCACCGTATTGCCCATGATCGAAGTCACCGAGCTGACCAAGCGCTACGGCCGCCGGACCGCCGTGGACGGCCTCACCTTCACCGTCCGCCCCGGCCACGTCACCGGCTTCCTCGGCCCCAACGGCGCCGGGAAGTCCACCACCCTGCGGATGGTCCTCGGCCTCAACGAGCCGACCTCCGGCACCGCGACCGTCGACGGACGCTCCTTCCGCGACCTCAAGCGCGGCCTGCGCCACGTCGGCGCACTGCTCGACGCCGCCGACGTCCACGGCGGCCGCACCGGCCGCGCCCACCTGCGGGCACTGGCGCGCAGCAACGCGATCCCGCTCGGGCGGGTCGACGGGCTGCTCGCCGAGGTCGGCCTGGCGGATGCCGCGCGCCGCCGGATCGGCGGGTACTCGCTCGGCATGCGCCAGCGGCTCGGCATCGCGGGCGCCCTGCTCGGCGACCCGCCGGTGCTCCTCTTCGACGAGCCGCTCAACGGCCTCGACCCGGAGGGCGTCCTGTGGGTGCGCGGGCTGTTCCGCCGCCTGGCGGCCGAGGGGCGGACGGTCTTCGTCTCCAGCCACCTGATGAGCGAGATGGAGCACACCGCCGACCGGCTGGTCGTGATCGGCCGGGGCCGGCTGATCGCCGACGAGGGCCTGACGGAGTTCTCCGCGAGGGCCGGCCGGTCGAGCGTGACCGTCGTCGCGGCCGAACCGGCCTGCCTGGCCGGGGTGTTGACGGCCGCCGGCGCCACCGTCCGGCCGGCCCCGGAGGGCGCCCTCGCCGTCACCGGCCTCTCCGCCCCGCGGATCGGCGAACTCGCCCTGGAAAACCGCCTCTTGCTGCACGCCCTCACCACCCGCGGCGCCTCCCTGGAGGAGGCGTTCATGGAACTGACCGCCGACAGCGTCGAATACCTCGCCGGAGAGTCCCGTTGAGCACCCTCGCCATGACCGCCACCACCACCGCTCCGGGCCGCGCCCGCTTCCGCGACCTCCTCGCCGCCGAGTGGATCAAGTTCTGGTCGCTGCGCTCGACCCCGTGGGTCCTGCTGCTCGGCGCCGCCGTGGTCGTCCTCGCCGCCGTCAAGAACGCCACCTACACGTACGACCACTTCGAGCCCGGCCCGACGGCCGGCTACCACCAGGCCGCGCTCGACTCGGCGTTCAGCGCCGTCGGCGCCGACGTCGTCATGCTGGTGGGAGGCGGGCTCGGCGCGTTCGTCGTCGTCTGCGAGTACGCCAGTGGCCTCATCCGGGCGAGCCTCGCGGCCGTCCCCGACCGGCGGGCGCTGCTGCTCGCCAAGGCGGCCGTGCTGACGGGCGTGATGCTCGGCTGGGGCGCCACGGTCTCGGGCACCGCCTTCGGCGTGGCACAGGCGATCATCGGCGGCCGGGGCATCGGGCTGCCGATCACCGACCCGGGCGCGTTCCGGTTCGTCGCGGCGGCCGCGCTGTTCGCGCCGGTCTGCGCGCTCGTCGGACTGTGCCTGGGCGTGCTGATCCGGCACACGGCGGCGAGCGTCGTGAGCACGATCCTGGTGCTGTTCTTCGTGCCGTCGTTCTTCACCGACACCTACCACTGGTCCGCCGACGTCGCGCACGCCCTGCCGTTCACCGCGTGGCGTCGGCTGGCCCAGGTGGACCTGACGAACCAGCGGGTGTCGCCGTACCCGGCCACGGTCGAGAGCGGCTGGATCACGTTCGCGGTGTGGTCCGTCGCGGCGGTCGCGATCGCCGCGCTCACGATCCGGCGCCGGGACCACTGACGGGCGCGCCGAATGGCGGGCGAACGACGAGCGCACCGAACGACGAGCGGGGCCCGCCACGGGGGTGCGGGCCCCGCGTCACCTGGTGCGCCCGGCCGCCAGGTCCGCCGCCGCGACCACCAGCGCCGCCAGGACCAGGCCCGCCGCGACCGTCGCCCCCAGCTCGAAGGCGACCGCCCAGTCCGGGTTCCGCCCGCGGGCGTGGGCGAAGAAGACCGAGCCGACGATCGCGATCCCCACCGCCGAACCGACGCGCTGCGCGGTCTGCAGCACCCCGCCCGCACTGCCGGCCCGGGCGAGCGGGACCTGCGAGAGCGTCAGCGTCTGGTTCGGCGAGATCACCAGCCCGCTGCCCGTCCCCGCCACCAGGAGCGGCAGCGCCGTCGCCCAGCCCGCCCACGTCCCCGGCCCCAGCCGCACCGCCAGGATCGACGCCCCGAGCCCGACGAGCACCAGCACCAGCCCGAACACCACCAGCCGCCGCCCCAGCCGGGTCACCACCCGCCCGCCGAGCGCCGCCGAGACGGCCGAACCCACCGCGAACGGCGTGATCGACAGACCCGCCGCCAGCGCCGAGTAGTGCAGCCCCGCCTGGAGGTACAGCGTGAAGATGAAGAAGATCGCCGTGAACCCCGCGAAGTACACCAGCGACAGCGCCACCCCCGCCGCGTACGGGCGCACCGCGAACAGCTCCATGTTCACGAGCGGCTCCCGCCGCCGCGCGTAGTGCCGCTCCCACCCGACGAACGCCCCCAGCAGCAGCACCGCCGCCGGCAGCAGCAGCCACCGCGCCGGGCTGTGCCACTGCTGCTCCTGGACGAACGGCAGCAGCAGCGCCACCGTCCCGCCGCCGAGCAGCACCACCCCGACCGGGTCGAAGTCCCGGTGCCCCGCCCGCTCACCCGCCGGCGGGGGCGGCGGCAGCAGGCGGTAGGCGACCGGCAGCGCCGCGATCCCGATCGGCAGGTTGACCAGGAACACCCACCGCCAGCCGTCCTGCGGCCCGAACAGGTGGATCAGCAGCCCGCCCAGCAGCGGGCCGACCGCCGTCGACACCCCGATCGTCGACCCCAGCGCACCGAACGCCCGCCCCCGCTCGGCCCCCTGGAACAGCGTCTGGATGAACCCGGACACCTGCGGCACCAGCACCCCGCCCGCCGCGCCCTGGAACAGCCGGGCCAGCACCAGCCACGTCTGGTCCTGCGCCGCCCCCGCGAGCGCGCTGGCCAGCGTGAACAGCGCCAGCCCGGTCAGGAACACCGCCCTCCGGCTGCGCGCGTCCCCGAGCCGCCCGGCCGGGACCAGCACGAGCCCGAAGGCCAGCGCGTAGCCGCTCAGCACCCACTGCAGGCCGCTCTCCGACATGTGCAGCCCGGTGCGGACGGTCGGCAGGGCGACGTTCACGATGCTGACGTCCAGCAGCGTCATGAACCCGGCCACCAGGCACACCGCGAGCGCCCGCCAGCGCCGCGCCCCGGCCCGCCCGCCGACGGCGGAGGCGCCCCGGGACGGCGGGCGCGCGGTGCTGTTGGGGGGATCGGGGTTCATGGGGAGCCTTCTCCGGACCTCCGGACGCCCGGCATCGTCGGACGCCCGGCATCGCCCTGGGGGCCTCATCCTCGCCCCGCCCGACCGCGGGGGCCACCCGGCTCACCCGGACGGCCGAACCGCCGCGCGGCGGGCCCGCGGGCGCGGCGAGGCTGGGCGCATGACCGTCGACACCGAGACCACGCCGTCCGCCCCGCCCGTGCTGGACGTCCGGCAGCGGAACGTCGTCTTCGCCACGATCGTGCTCGGCATGCTGCTGGCCGCCCTCGACCAGACGATCGTCGGCACCGCCCTGCCCACCATCGTCGCGGACCTGGGCGGCGCCGCCCACATGTCCTGGGTGGTCACCTCCTACCTGCTCGCCGAGACCGTCGCCACCGTGCTGGCCGGCAAGTTCGGCGACCTGTACGGGCGCAAGCTGCTCTTCCAGGTGTCCGCGATCGTCTTCATCACCGGCTCGTTCTTCTGCGGCCTGGCGACGAACATGACGCTGCTGATCGCCTGGCGCGCCCTCCAGGGCATCGGCGCGGGCGGCCTGATGGTCACCGCGATGGCGCTGATCGCCGACGTCATCCCGCTGCGGGAGCGCGGCAAGTACCAGGGCGCGATCGGCGCGGTGTTCGGCGTGGCGACGGTCATCGGCCCGCTGCTCGGCGGGCTGTTCACCGACCACCTGTCCTGGCGCTGGGCGTTCTACGTCAACGTGCCGATCGCCGTCCTCGTGGTCGTCGCGGCGGCCCGGACGATCCCCTCGGTGCGGGCCGCCGTCCGGCCGGTCATCGACTACCTGGGGATCGCGCTGGTCGCGGTCGGGGCCGGCGCCCTGATCCTGGCCACCAGTTGGGGCGGCAACCAGTACGCGTGGGGCTCGGCGACGATCATCGGCCTGTTCGCGGGCGGCGCCGTGGCGCTCGGCCTGTTCTGCGTGGTCGAGACGCGCGCGGCCCAACCCATGCTGCCCATGCGGCTGTTCCGCAACCCGGTGTTCGCGGTCTGCTCGGTGCTCAGCTTCATCGTCGGCTTCGCCATGCTCGGCGCGCTGACCTTCCTGCCGACCTTCCTCCAGTACGTGGACGGCGACTCCGCCACCGTCTCCGGCGTCCGCATGCTCCCGATGGTCATCGGCCTGCTGCTCGCCTCCATCGCCAGCGGCAACGTCGTCAGCAAGACCGGCCAGTACCGGCTGTTCCCCATCGCCGGCACGCTCGTGATGGCCCTCGGCCTCTACCTGCTCTCGCTGCTCAAACCCGGGACGGGCACCGCGCTCGCCTCGCTGTACATGTTCGTCCTCGGCGTCGGCATCGGGCTGAGCATGCAGGTGCTCACCATCGCGGTGCAGAACACCGTCGACTACGCGGACCTCGGCACCGCCACCTCCGGCGTCACGTTCTTCCGCACCATCGGCAGTTCCTTCGGCACCGCCGTCTTCGGCACCATCTACGCCAACAGCCTGAAGACCGAACTCGCCGACGGCATCGCCTCCTCCGCCCGCCTCACCGGCGCGAGCCCGGCCGTGCTCGGCAAGGCCGCCGAGAGCCCGCAGGGCCTGCACGCGCTGCCCGCCGACCAGGCCGCGCCGATCGTCCAGGCGTACTCCGACGCCCTGCACACCGTCTACCTGTGGACCATCCCGGTCGCGGTGGTCGGCTTCGTCGTCGCGCTGTTCCTCAAGCAGGTCAAGCTGCGCGACACCGCGCGGGCCGGCTCCACCGACCTCGGCGAGGCCTTCGCCCAGCCGACCACCAGCGACGCCGACCCGCACCTGGAGTACTCGGTCTGCAAGATCGTGCGCGGGGTCGACCTCGACGCCGTCCGCTCGATCGTCTCCACCGCCGACACCCGCGTCGACCTCGCCGGCGCCTGGGCCCTCATGGAGGTCGCCGGCCACACCAAGGCCGTCGGCCGGGCCTCCCTCGACCTCATCGCCGCACGCAAGCGCGTCCCGCCCGAGGTCCTGGAACCGGTCTTCGACCGCATGACCGACGAGGGCTACCTCACCCGCGACGGCGACCAGCTGATCCCCACCGAGGCCGGCCGCCGGCAGATCACCGCCCTGGCCCGCGCCTGGTCCGACTGGCTCAACGCCCGCCTCGACGCCGACGCCGGCCGCCCCCGCAGCCCCCGACTGCGCACCGCCGCCGACGCCATCGCCTGGCGCCTCCTCGTCGAGGACCTCACCAACGGCCTCCCGACCCACGCCCGCCCGAAGGCCTCGGCGACGGTGCCGGCCGAGTAGGCCCTCACACCAGCGGCTTGGCCAGGACGAGTTCGCGGCCGGTGCCGTCGTCGAGGAGGTCGCCGAGCTCGTCGGTGTCGGCGAAGGCGTGGCGGCGGTAGAGGGCGATCGCGGCGTCGTTGTGGGGCGTGACGGCGAGCTTCAGGGTGGTGCAGCCCTGGGCGGCGGCCCACGTGGCGATCTCGGTGATCAGGAGGTCGCCGGCGCCCCGGCCGCGGGCCTGCGGGGCGACCCACATCGAGATGAGCTCGGCGGCCGTCGGGTCCTCGTCGGCGGGGACGCCGCTGGCCATGGCGACGGGCGTGCCGTCCAGGACGGCGACCAGGTCGAGCGCGCCGGGGATCTCCAGGCGCGAGCGCCAGCGGTCCTCGTGGTCGCCGGGGCCCTGCCAGTCGGCCAGGGTGGAGCCGAAGGCGTACGGCGCCTCGGCGAGCGCGGCGAGGCGCAGCTCGCGGAAGACGGGCCAGTCGTCGGAGGAGAGGATTCGCAGTTCAAGCATGGTGCGGACCTTGCCGCACCGGGCACCGGTACGGCAAGCCCATTATCCGGCGAGGGGCGGGTCCGCCCTTGTTCGGAGGACCGTCACGACCGGCCGAGACGGGATCGCTCCGCACCGTCCGTCAGCCGGTCATGGGCGGGTTGAGGCGGGCGAAGGCCTCCTGGCGGCGGTAGGGGAAGTAGGGGTAGGGGGCGGTGCGGAGGCTGGCGGCGTCGAGGCGGGTGACCTGGTCGGGGGTGAGGGACCAGCCGACGGCGCCGAGGTTCTGGCGGAGCTGGTCCTCGTTGCGGGCGCCGATGATGACGGAGGAGACGGTCGGGCGGCGCAGGAGCCAGTTGATCGCCACCTGGGGGACGGTGCGGCCGGTCTCCTCGGCGATCTCGTCGAGGGCGTCGACGACGCGGTGGAGGTGGTCGTCCTCGACCGGGGGGCCGTAGTCGGCGGTGTCGTGGAGACGGCTGCCGGCCGGGACGGGCGTGCCGCGGCGGATCCTGCCGGTGAGGCGGCCCCAGCCGAGCGGGCTCCAGACGAGGGCGCCGACGCCCTGGTCGGCGGCCAGCGGCATCAGCTCCCACTCGTAGTCGCGGCCGACGAGCGAGTAGTAGACCTGGTGGGCGGCGTAGCGGGGCCGGCCGTGCCGGTCGGCGGCGGCGAGGGACTTCATGAGCTGCCAGCCGGAGAAGTTTGACACGCCGGTGTAGCGGACCTTGCCGGCGCGGACGAGGTCGTCGAAGGTGGCCAGGACCTCCTCGACGGGGGTTGCGGCGTCGAAGGCGTGGAGCTGGAAGAGGTCGATGTAGTCGGTGCCGAGGCGGCGCAGGGCGTCGTCGACGGCCTTGGTGAGGCGGGCCCGGGAGGTGCCGGCGTCGTTGGGGCCCTCACCGGTGGGCAGGCCGGCCTTGGTGGAGATGAGGACCCGGTCGCGGCGGCCGTGGACGGCCTTGCCGAGCACCTCCTCGGAGGCGCCGTCGGAGTAGACGTCGGCGGTGTCGAACATCGTCACGCCGGCGTCGATGGCGATGTCGAGGAGGCGGCGGGCCTCCTGGTCGCCGGTGGTGCCCCAGGCGCCGAAGAGCGGGCCCCGCCCGCCGAAGGTGCCGGTGCCGAGGCTGAGCGCGGGAACCTTGAGGCCGGACGCGCCGAGCTGACGGTATTCCATGGTGGTTGCTCCCCCAGGAGGCGGCTAACGGGACGGTCGTTCCGTTAGGATGACTCGACCGTAGCAGAATCCGACGAGCTAATGGAACAGGAATCCCGTTAATGGTCGACGAGAGCCAGCCCGTCCCGGGCACCGTCCGCCCCGGCGGCCGCACCGCACGCGTGCGCGCCGCCGTCCTGCGCGCCGCGGAGGACGCGCTCGTCGAGCACGGCTTCGCCGGCCTCGACCTCGGCGACATCGCCCAGCGCGCCGAGGTCGGGCGCACCACCGTCTACCGGCGCTGGGGCGGCACCAGCGCCCTGGTCGCCGACCTGCTCGCGGACATGGCCGAGCAGTCGCTGCCGCGCACCCGCAGCGGCTCGCTCGCCGAGGACCTGCGCGCCAACGCCCGGCTGGTCCAGCGCACCCTCGCCGACCCGCGCCAGGGCGCGCTGTTCCGCGCGGTGATCGTCGCGGCGAACGGCGACGCGGGCGCAGCGGAGGCGCTCCGGCGCTTCTACGAGGTGCGGGTCGCCGAGTGGGCGCCGTGCGTCGCCGAGGCCGTCGAGCGCGGCGAACTGCCCGCCGGCACCGACCCGGCGGAGGTCGTGCGGGCCGTCTCGGCCCCGCTCTACTACCGGATGCTCACGACGGCCGACCCGCTGGACGAGGCCGCCGCCGACCGCGCCGCAGCAGCAGCCGAGGCGGCGGCCCGGGCCGGGGCGTACTGCCGCTGAAACGCGAACGGCCGCACAGCGCATGGGCGTTGTGCGGCCGAAGGGGCCAGGAACACCAGGGTCACCGGGCCGTCTCCTCCAGGACCGCCATCGCCGCGTTGTGGCCGGGGATGCCGCTGACTCCCCCGCCGCGTACCGCCCCCGCGCCGCACAGCAGCACGTTCGGGTGGGCCGTCGCCACGCCCCAGCGTTCGGCGGCGCCGGCCGGATCCCCTTCCGCGTACGGGAAGGACAGGTCGTGGTGGAAGATGTGACCGCCCGGCAGGCCGAGCTCGCGCTCCAGGTCCAGTGGCGTCTTCGCCTCCACGCAGGGCCGCCCGTCGGCATCCGTCGCCAGGCAGTCGGCGACCGGCTCGGCGAGCACCTCGTCCAGCTGCGCCAGACTCGCCGCCAGCGCACGGGCCTTGGCGTCCTCGCGCGTCGACGGGTCCGCGAACAGCCGTGCGGGCATGTGGAGCCCGAAGAGGGTCAGGGTGTGGAGTCCCTGCCCGATCGCGCCAGGGCCGAGGATCGAGCTGTCGGTGAGCGTGTGGCAGTAGATCTCGGACGGCGGCGCCGAGGGCAGCCGGCCCGACGCCGCCTCGCCGTACGCCGCCTCCAACTGCCGGTAGCCTTCGGCGATGTGGAACGTCCCGGAGAAGGCGTCCCGCGGGTCGACGACGGAGTCGCGGAGGGCGGGAAGTCGGCACAACACCATGTTGACCTTCAACTGCGCCCCTTCCGGCGGAAGTTCAGCTGAAGGCTCGCCACCGAGAAGCCGTGCCAGCGTCGCCGGCGCCGCGTTCACCAGCACCTTGGCACCCACCACGACGACTTCGCAGTCATTATGACGGTACGTCACCTCAGCCTCGCCGTGGCCGTCCGTCGCGATCGCCGTGACCTCGCACCCGGTGCGCAGCTCGGCGCCCGCCGCCAGCGCCGCCTCCGTGAGTGCGCCGGTGACCGCGCCCATGCCGCCGACCGGGACGTCCCAGTCGCCCGTTCCGTTGCCGATGACGTGGTAGAGGAAGCAGCGGTTCTGCCGCAGCGAGGGGTCGTGGGCGTGGGTGAACGTGCCGATCAGGGCGTCCGTCAGCACGACGCCGCGCACGAGGTCGTCGGCGAAGGTCCGCTCGATCGCCTCGCCCAGCGGCCGCTCGAACAGCGTCTCCCAGGCGGCTGCGTCCCCGATCCGGCGACGCAGCTCGGTGCGCGAGGGAAGTGGTTCGGTGAGCGTGGGGAAGACGCGTTCGGCGATCCGCCCGGTCGTGCCGTAGAAGCGGCGCCAGGCCTCCCACTCGCGCTCGCCGCCGGTCAGCGCCCGGAAGGACTCGCGCGTGCGGTCCGGGTCGGCCGCGTCGACGAGCAGGCCGGTCGGCTTCCCGTCCCGCACCACCGGCGTGTACGAGGAGATCCGGCGGCGCCGCAGCTCCAGCCGCAGGCCGAGCTCGCGCACGATCGCGCGCGGGAGCAGGCTCACGAGGTACGAGTAGCGCGACAGCCGCGCGTCGATCCCCGGGAAGGCCTCGGCCGACACCGCCGCCCCGCCCACCCGCGGCAGCCGTTCGAGCACCAGCACCCGCCGCCCGGCCCGCGCGAGGTACGTCGCCGCCACCAGTCCGTTGTGCCCGCCGCCGACGATCACGACGTCGTACCGCGAGGACGCGTTCGTGTTCATCCGGCCACGGTACGACCGAACGGACGCCGCGTCACCGGTTCGGGGCGCACCGGCTGCGCTCCGTAGCCGTCCTTCGTAGCGTCATGGCCATGACGATCATTGCGAAAGCACGCGCGGCCTGCGTCGCCGCCCTCGTCGGCGCGACCCTGGCGGCCGGCACCGGGACCGCGACGGCCGGCGGCGGCGTCGGCGGGGGCGTCGGCGGCATCGAGGCGGCGTCGGTGCCGTACTACCACCAGGCACTCGCCAACGACTGCGAGGCGGCGGCCCTGCGCATGGTCCTGGCCTCGCGCGGCGTGACGGCGAGCGACCAGGACGTCCTGGACCGGATCGGCGTCGACTGGGACCACCCCGAGTTCGGGCACTCCGGCCCGCTCTCCGGTGACCCGTACGAGGCCTTCGTCGGCGACCCGGACGGCTCGGAGGTGGACGGCACCGGCTTCGGCGTGTACGCCCCGCCGGTGGCGAAGGCCGCCCGCGCCTTCGGGCTCTCCGTGGCCCATTCGGGCTCGGGCATCTCGGTCCAGACCCTGAAGGACAGCCTGGCCGCCGGCCGCCCGGCGATCGTGTGGGTGGACTACCTGTGGCGCCACCTCAGGTCGACCACCTACACGGCGTACGACGACGTCAAGGTCCTCTACGCGGGACCGGCCGAACACGCCGTCGTCGTCACGGGGTTCGGCGACGGCACGGTGTCGGTCAACGACCCCGCGCGCGGCCGGACGACCGTCTCGGAGACGGACTTCGAGAACGGCTACGCGACCTACGGCCGGATGGCGGTCGTCGTCGACTGACGAGGACCGCCACCCGCCGCGGGACGGCCTAGAAGAAGCTGTCGTCGTCGCCCTCGTAGTAGTTGTTGACGACGACCTGGGGCTCGTCGTCGCTCAGCGCCTCGTTGAGCAGCGCGCCGCCGACCAGGCCCGCGGCACCGGCACCCAGCAGGGCGCCGGTGCCGAAGCGGCGGCCGCCCTGCTGCTCCGGGTGGCCCTGGCCGGGGACCTGCGGGTACCCCTGCTGGTAGCCCTGGGGGTACCCCTGCTGGACCGGCTGCGGGTACCCCTGCTGCGGGGTGTAGAACGGCGGCGGGGTGGTCTGCACGCGCTGGGCGCAGGCGGCGCACGCCTGGATCGGGCGCGGCACGCCCCACTGCGGCGACCACTGCACCGCGGTCGAGCCGACGCCGTGCGAGGGGTCGAAGAAGCACGTCACTGCGGAACTCCCTGTTGCTTGCTGGACCGTTGCTGCCTGAGGAACAGAGGGGACGGCCGGCGGGGCCGCAGGCGCCGCCGGGGCGGCCGGCTGGAGCAGCGCGACGCCGAAGTCGGTCGCGATGCCCGCCAGCCCGGTCGCGTAGCCCTGCCCCACGGCCCGGAACTTCCAGTCCGCGCCGTTGCGGTAGAGCTCGCCGAACACCATCGCCGTCTCGCTGCCCGCCTCGGCGGCGACGTCGTAGCGCACCACCTCCGTGGCGCCGTCGGCGTCGGTGATGCGGATGTACGCGCCGCTCACCTGGCCGAAGGACTGCCGGCGCTGCGCCGCGTCGTAGATGGCGACGGCGAAGACGATCCGCTCGACGTCGGCGGACACGTCGGTGAGCGAGACGTCGATCCGCTCGCGGTCCCCGCCGGCGCCCAGGTCACTGCCGTGGTGGCGGACCGAGCCGTCCGGGCTGCGCAGGTTGTTGAAGAAGACGAAGTGCCCGTCCGAGACGACCTGCCCGGAGCGCCCGCACAGCAGCGCGCTGGCGTCCAGGTCGTATCCGGGGCCCGCCGTCCAGCCGAGGCCCACCCGCACGGCCCCGAGCCCGGGGGCCTGCTTGCCCAGCGAGACGTTGCCGCCCTTCGTCAGGGCCACACCCATGGCGCTTCCTCTCCTCCACACCCTTGCTTTTTGCACTGCCGACCTCGACAACGCTGTAGAGCCCGTGCCGGTTCCCGCCGACAGGTCAGTACCGGACGGGCAGCTCCAGCAGGCCGCGGGCGCGCAGCGCGGGCCGGTGGCGCAGCTGCTCGACGGGCACGTCGAGGGCCAGGTCGGGGAAGCGGCGCAGCAGCGCGCCGAGCGCGATCTCGGTCTCCAGGCGGGCGAGCGGCGCGCCGAGGCAGTAGTGGATGCCGTGGCCGAGGGAGAGCTGGCCGCTCTCGCGGCGGCGCAGGTCGAGCCGGTCCGGGTCCGCGAACTGGTCGGGGTCGCGGTTGGCGGACGCTATGGCGAGCAGGACGGTCTCGCCGGCCGGGACGGTGACGCCGCCGATGGTGACGTCCTCGCGCGGGAAGCGCCGGATGGACAGCGGGGCCGGGCCGTCGAAGCGGGCGAACTCGTCGAACGCGCCCTCGACCAGGGCCGGTTCGGCCCGCAGGGCGGCGAGCTGCTCGGGGTGGGTGAGCAGGGCGAGGACGGCGTTGGCGATGAGGTGGACGGTGTTCTCGTAGCCGGCGAAGAGGATCAGGAAGGCGAGCGAGGTGAGTTCGTCCTCGCTGAGCCGGTCCTCGGCGTCGCGGACCGCGATGAGGTCGGAGAGGAGGTCGTCGGCGGGGGCGGAGCGCTTGCGCTCGATGAGGCCGGTGAAGAAGGCGAGCATCGCGCCGACGGCGGCCTTGGCGTCCTGCGGGCGCTCGGGGTCGGGGGTGATGAGGGCGTCGGTCCAGGCGCGGAAGTCGTGCCGGTCGTCCTCGGGGACGCCGAGCAGGTCACAGATGACCGTGATGGGCAGCGGCGCGGCGTAGGCGGCGAGCAGGTCGGCGCGGCCGAGCGGGGCCATCGCGTCGAGCAGCTGCTCGGCGACCCGCTCGATCGGGGCGCGCAGGGCGGCGGTCCGGCCCGGGGTGAACGCCTTGGTGACCAGCCTGCGGATGCGGGTGTGGTCGGGCGGGTCCATGGTGAGCAGGTTGGCGTCGAGGGCCGGCGGCAGCCTGAAGCCGCGGTAGTTGCCGGGCGCCGCATGGGCCTTGTCGAGGGACAGCCGCGGGTCCGCGAGGGCCTGGCGGACGTCCGCGTAGCGGGTCACCAGCCACACGGGCAGTCCGTCCGGTCCGACGACCCGGTGGACGGGGGCGGCGGCGCGCAGGGCGGCGTAGCCCGCGTAGGGGTCGGCGATCAGGGCCTTCACGGTCAGGTCGGATGACGTCACATGATCACCTTACGGCCGGCGGCGGACCCCGTTTCCGCTGCCCCGGGCCGCGCGGGCCGGGCCGGCGAAGCGCGTCCCCGCCGCCCGGGCCCGGGAACCCGCGATCTCGCGGTAGGCGTCGGCGCGGCCCGCCCAGTGCGAGCCCTCGACGGACTTGCCGCGCTCCAGGTCCTTGTAGACCTGGAAGAAGTGGGTGATCTCCAGCAGGTCGAAGCGCGGCAGGTCACCGATGTCGCGCAGGCCCTCGTAGCGCGGGTCCCGGGCCGGCACGCACAACACCTTCTGGTCCGGGCCGCGTTCGTCGCGCATGACCCACATGCCGACGGCCCGGCAGGTCTGCACGCAGCCCGGCACGGCCGGCTCGCCGCCGAGCACGACGGCGTCCAGCGGTTCGCCGTCGCCGCCGAGGGTGCCCTCGACGTAGCCGTAGTCCGCCGGGTAGCGGGTGGCGGTGAAGAGCGTCCGGTCGAGGCGGATGCGGCCCGCGGCGAAGTCCATCACGTACTTGTTGCGGGATCCCTGCGGGATCTCGATCATGACCTCGAAGAACGTCGACCCGGGTCCGCCCCGGTCCTCGAACTCCACCTGCGCCTCCACTGCGGCCTCCTCGCCGGTCCTGTGGCGATTGTCCGCCGCGGGGGCCCGCGCTGCCCACCCCCCGCGACGCGTGTTGGGGCGCGGGGTGCGCGCGGTACCGTCACCGCATGCCCGAAACCCGGTTGACCACCCCCTCGTTCCTCGTGCTCGGCATCATCGACAAGCTGGGCGAGGCCAGCCCGTACGACGTCAAGGTGGAGGCGGCCCGGACGGTCGCGCCGTTCTGGTCGGTGCCGCACGCGCAGGTGTACGCGCAGTGCGACCGCCTGCTGCAGGGCGGGCTGCTGTCCGAGGTGCGGCAGGAGGGCGGACGGGGCCGACGGCTGATGCGGCTCACCGACGGGGGGAGGGCCGCGCTGGCCGAGTGGCTGGCCGATCCGGGCTTCGAGCCGGTGGAGGCGCGGGAGCGGAACATCCTCAAGCTGTGGTTCGGCGGCAGCCCGCGGATCCTCGCGCCGGGGCAGGTGCTGGAGCACGGCCGCACGCTCGGCGAGTACGAGCACCTGGCGGAGGAGGTCGGCGAGCTGCTGAGCCGGGGGGAGCGCGAGGCGCTGGAGTTCGGCATCCGGTACGAGCGGATGATGGTGGACTTCTGGCAGTGGGTGCAGTCCCGCGACAACTCCTGACGCCCGCGCGGCGCCCACCCCACGCCTACCTGACGGTAGCGATCCGCGCCGCACCCATTGACCGCACCGTCGGACGGCCCTACGGTCCCCATAGTCCTTTCTGGACCATCTGATCAGGACCATGGGGAACCGCACAGGCGGGAGGGTCGCGATGCGGCGGCTGAACGGCACGACGGACGACCGGGGCGGACGGACGGAAGGACCGCGGCAGGTCCGCTGGGGCCGGGTGGCCGCCCTCGCGGTCGCCGGGCTCTGCGTCGTCTACGCGCCCATCGCCATGACCGACGTCTGGCCCTACGAGCACCCCGGCGCGTTCGCGCCCGGCCGGTGGGTGCTCGCCCACTCCGGGGTCTCGCCCGCCTACGTGGCCGAGGCGCTCGCCGACCGCCTCGAACCGTACCGGCGCAGCTTCGTGCCGCTGCTGGTGCACACGGTCCTCGGCGGCGTCCTGATGCTGCTCGGCCCGCTCCAGCTCTGGTCGGCCGTCCGGCGGCGGATCCGGCTGCACCGCACCGTCGGCGTCGTCTTCGCCGTCACGGTGTACGCGTCGATGGCCGGCGCCGCCGTCTACCTGGCCCGCACCCCGCCGGCCCAGGCGTTCAGCGGGGCCGCGTTCTGGGTCGTCCTCGCCACCATCCTGGTCGGCACGGTGCTGAGCACGACGCTCGGCATCGGCGCCGCCCTCACCGGCTTCCCCGACCTGCACCAGCGCTGGCTGCTGCTCTGCTACGGCTACCTGATGACGGCGCCGCTGCTGCGCCTGGAGTGGGGCGCGCTGCCGCTCGTCCTCGGGAGCCGGCCGGTCGCCGAGCTCAACCGGGTGGCGATCATGCACCTCGGGTCGATCGTGACGTTCGGCGCCCTGGCCGCCTCCCGGGCCCTCGACCGGCGGACCACCGTGCGCGGCATGACCGGCACGTGGTGCCCGCCCGCGGTCCTGGCCGCCGCCCAACTCGTCGGCGCAGCCGGGGTGGTGTGGCTGGTCCGGTCGTTCGCGGCCTGGGGCCCGGAGGGCCGGCGGCTTCTGCTCGCCTACCTGATCCCGCTCCTGCTGACGTACGTCTTCATCATGGTGCGGCAGCGGCGGACGACGGGCTGGGCGCGCGAGGAGTGGCGGCTGCACCTGGCGTTCCTGTGCCTGGCGCCCGCGTTCTCCGCCGTCGCGGCACCGCTCTTCGAGCACGGGATGCGCCTGGACGGGCGGACCGCGCTCATGGCCGCTGTCGGCATCGGCTGCGGGATGCTCGCCTTCGCGGCCACCGCAGTGGTGAGCCTGCGGGTGCTGTACGCGCGTGAGGTGACGACGCGTCAGAGCAAGGCGTCGGCCGCGCGGCCGACGTCGGCCCTCCCGCTGTAGCAACCTCTGCCCGGGCCGACGACCAACTCCGCGGGAGGACCGTACACATGAGCACCCAGGACCCGGACCTCGGTGGCCGGGAGCTGTCGCCCGCCATCACGACGCTGTCCGCCGTCGTCGCGGTCGTCAGCATCCTGACCGGCGCGCTGATGGCCGTCGCGGGCCTGACCGGGCACGCCTTCGGCGCGTGGCACTCGCCGGAGGCGCTCAGCCCCGGGCTGATCGGCGCGGCCATGGTCGGCGTCTCCCCCGGGCTGCTCGTGGTCGGCCGCGCGCGGGTGTGGGAGGAGGTGCGCACGCTCGTCCTGCCGACCGCCGTCGTGCTCGTCGGCCTGTTCGCCGTCAGCGTCGCCGACGGGCGCGAACTGCACGTCGCCACCGGCGGGTTGATCGTCCTGGTGATGTTCAGCCTGGGCTGGGTGGCCGTGCTCGGCGCGCTGGCCGCAGCGTCGGTGCTCTGCCTCGTCGTGCAGTACCGGCGGCCGGTCACCGCTCCCCCGGCCCGGACCGCCCCGCTGCCCGCGTGGTCGAAGCCGCTGCTGGCGGTGCTCGGCTGCGGGTGGCTCGGCCTCGGTACCGGCCTGGTGCTCGCTCCCCGTTTCTGGGGCGGGCTCGTGCCGTGGGCGGTCGGCCGGGCCGACGCGCAGGGCCTCGGGGTGTGGTGCCTCGCGCTCGGGGTGGGCGTGCTCGGCGCCCTCGCCGAGGACGACCTCGCCCGGCTGCGGCCCGCCCTGCTCTCCGTCCCCGGGGTGGCGCTGGCGTCGGCCGTCCTGCTGGCCGGGCGCGCGGGGGACGTCACGTGGTCGTCCGGGGCGGCGCTCCCGCTCGTCGTCCTGCTCGCCGGCCTGCTCTCCACCGGCGCCATCGGCCACTGGCTGACCCGGCGGGCCGTGCCGGCCTGACGGGCTCCCTGGGCCCGCCTCCAAACCCCCGCCTGCCGTGCGACGCCCGGGCACACCCTACGATCACCCGCATGGGGAACTGGCACGTCACCGTCATCGACCAGCAGCGCAAGCGCGGCATGGACCCGGTCTACGCGGTGCGCGAGGAGCCGTTCGCCGCGCGCGACGGCCTGGTCATCGGCGGCCGCACCGGCGAGATCACCTGCACCGACACCGCCGGGCGCCTCCGGTGGACCCGCCCCGTCCCGGGGACGCCCAACGCGGCGCACATCTCCTCCGGACGCGTCCTCGTCACCACCGGCTCGATCAACTACCACGCGTGGGGCCACCTCGGCCCCGCCTACCTCCTCGACCTCGCGGACGGCACCCTGGTCGCCGAACTCCGCGGCGAGCGCGGCGCGACGCTCGGCGGGGGCCGGTTCCTGCTCGGGCTGGAGGGCTACGACCACTTCCACACCTGGCAGTTCGACCGCGACGGCAACGTCACCGACACCTGGCGCAGCTACGGCCACTACGTCGTCGGCACCGGCGTGCGCGTCGTCGAGGCCGACCGCGCGACCCCGACCGGGAGCCGCGTCGTGCGCCTCCTGCCCGGCGGCGTGATCGAGCGCAGCGCCCTGCTGCTCACGTCCTCGCAGGTGCGCGAGCCCGTCGTGCTGTCCGACGGCACGGTCCTGGTCCTGGACGCGGGCGTGCTGCGGGCCGTCGGCCGCGACCTGACGGACACCGTGCTCGCCGAGCTCTTCGCCGTGCCCGAAGGCGAGAGTGGGCGGTTCGTCGCCACGCTGGAGCGGACGGCCGCCGACCGCCTCACGGCCGTCGTCCGCGAGCGCAACCCCGAGCGGCCGAACAAATACCTCACGCACACCTGGACGCTCGCCCTCCACCCGCCGCAGTGACGGGCGGAGGACTCGGGGGCGTCTGTCAGTCCACGACGGGGAGTTCGACGTAGGACGGACGGGCTCCGCCGTGGCCGATCGCGTACGCGGCGCGGCCGTCGGCGGGGAGCAGCTGGAACGAGTCCGGGTTCGCCGCGGCGACCGTGACGCGGATCCGGTCGCCCGCCTTGAACAGCACCGAGGTGGGGAGCAGGTCCACCGTCACCCGCTCGGGGCGGCCCTGCGGGAACGGGGTCGCGTCGGCGGCGGCGTACGTGCGGGGCGTGCGCAGGCTCCGCCAGTCGGGGTTGTCGTCCCGGTCGGCCACCGCGCGGTCGGCCAGGGCGAGTTGACCCTCCGTCAGATATGTGACGCGGCCGTCCGGGGTGACGTCCTCCAGGTACACGTGCAGGGCGCCGTTCGCCGATCCCTCCAGCCCGGTGACGCCGAGGACCACGCGGCCGAGGCCGGTCACCCGGGTGTCGCGGCCGAGGGCCGGGCCGGTGTAGCTGAGGAGACGGGTGTCCACGGCGGCGCGGTCGGGGTAACTGACCTTGTTCCCGGTGAGGTTGGTGTTCCAGCGGTCGAACGCGCCGGTCCCGGCGGTCGGGTCGAGGCGGAGCGTGTCGCTGCCCCCGCCCGTACCGCCGCTGCCCTTGCCGTCGCCGCCGCCGCCCTCCTCCGGGCGCTGCCAGGAGAGCGCGTTTCCGCCGTCGAGGTAGAGGCGGCGGTCGCGGGTGCCGGGCAGCGGGAAGCGGTCGGTCGTGCGCCAGACCCCCTCGTTCATGGTGTAGTAGTGCAACTCCCGCTTGCCATCCGGCTGTTCGCCGTTCTTGACGTACCGGTCGAAGAACGCGACGGTCCGGTCGTCGAGTTGGGCGCGCTCGGCGTCCGTCAGGTGGCGCGGGGTCCGGAACGGGTCCGCGATCCACGCCATGCCGTGGCTCCACGGGCCGATCCACGCGTCCTGGGTGTTCGACAGGGTGGTGAACTGGGACAGCACGCCGTTGGCGGTGCCCGCGTCGAGCCAGCCGGCGTCCGTCAGGACGGGCACCGCGCCCGCCTCGACGGCGTCGGTCCTCTCGCCGACGCTGCCGACCGTCCAGCTCTTCGGGCCGTCCTGGTAGTCGCGGTAGGCGCCCTGGTGGGCCATCTCGACGAGGTTGGCGTTGCCCGCGTGCTCGGCCCGGGCGGCGGCCAGCAGCGCGAGGCCGTCCGGACCGTCCACCGGCCGCGGGATCGCGCCGGTGAGGCCGGTGGCGTCGCACACCGCCCGGGTCTCGGCGCTGGTGTCGCAGGTGGTGCCGGCCGACCGGTCGAGGATCCGCAGGAGCATCGCGTAGGGCGCGATCCGCGGTTCGATGAGCACCCCGCCGGGGCGCACCAGGTCCTCGTACGGGTCGAAGTCGTAGGAGACCGGCGCGGCGGCGGTGATGTGGTGGTCGCCGAGCGCGGTGGCGAGCATCGCCGTGTCGCCGCCGTAGGAGACGCCGGTGGTGCCGACCCGACCGTCCGACCAGGGCTGCGCGGCGATCCAGTCGCTCAGGGAGCCGCTGTCGGCGACGGCCTTCTCGCCGATCTCGGCGTCCAGCGTGCCGAAGGACGCGCCGGTGCCGCGCAGGTCGGCGACGACGTAGGCGTAGCCGCGGGCGTTCCACCCCGCCGCGTCGCCGCTCTCGCCCTGGTCGGGGACGCCCTGCTGGACGCGGGCCCGCCAGTAGCGCTGGGTGACCAGGACCGTCGGCAGGTTCGCGCCCGCGGTGGTGCCGGCGGGCAGGTGGACGTCGACGGCCAGCCGCACGCCGTCGGGCATGGGCACGTACAGCGACCGCAGGTGCGGTTCGGCCGGCGGTGCGGCAGCGGCCGGGACCGTCGACAGCCCGAGGACGGTCAGTGCCGCGACCGCCGCCGCCGAGGCGCGGCGGAGCCTCCCCCCTCCACGGCTCATCGGACCGTCGCCTCCCACGGACCCTTCTCCGGGCGGGCCTCGGAGTCCGTCCCCGGCCACGGCGGCATCGTGACGGCCGCGATGCGCAGCGGCCCTTCGGCGTCGTCGTCCGCCCGGAACTGGAACGCGGTGCCCAGCGGTATCGAGGCGGCCGTCCCGGGGGCGAGCGGGACGGTCTCCTCGCGGTCCCCCTGCCGGCGCCACAGCCGGCCGCGGCCCTCGGTGACGAACCACAGTTCCTGCACGGTGGCGTGCGACACCGCGCGCGTCACGTCCCCGGGTGCGAGCTCGAAGACCGCGAGGCTCCCCTGCCCGGCCAGGTCGAGCAGCGGGAACACCGCCGCACCGTCCGGCGCCACCACGACGGGCGCCTCGCCTACATCTGTCGTCCCGAACGGCTGCACGTTCAACGAATGCATGTGAATCGGACCCGGCCTCTCTGGCACGTCTTCCACGACGGAACACCGCTGGCTCGCCCCCCACCGCCGATGGGATCACGCGCTGCGGAACGCCCGCCAGAGGACCGGTCCCTGGCTTTACCCTGAGCCCGCCGTCCGGGTCACCCCTCGGGTCACCCGGTGCGCTCAGTCACCCGCCGTGACGGCCGTCCCGCCGAACTCGCGGACCGCGTCCGCCACGATCGCGTCCAGCCGCGCGTGGTGCGCGCCGCGCCAGTACGCCTGGCCGCAGTCCGCGCACTGCGCGAACGCGTCGTACGAGCGCTCGGTGCCGTCGTGCAGCTGCTCGCGCACCGTCGTCTTCTCCACCGTGCGCAGCGTCCCGTTGCACGTCGTGCAGCGGCTCCACGGGGCCAGCGGCGGGGCGAAGCGGGAGAGGACGTCGCGCAGCTGCTCGGCCGGGCGGTGGCTGTAGACGTAGGCGCCGGCCCAGAGTTCGCGGCGGCGCAGCAGGCCGCGGTCGCGCGAGAGCATGACGCGCCGCTCGGCGGCGGAGCGGGCGGCGAGGGCGGCGTCGCCGATGTCCGGGTTCTCGTAGGCGGCGTCGACGCCGAGCAGGCGAAGGCGGCGGGCGAGGGTGCCGAGGTGGACGTCGAGCAGGAAGCGCAGCGGGCCCGGGGCGGGCTGCGGGCGGGCCACGCCGCGCACCTCGACGTGTTCGGCGTCGGCCGGGACGTGCGAGTCGGGCACCGGGCGGCCGTCGACGAGCAGGGCCCCGACCTCGGTGAGCGGCACCCCTAGGGACTCGACGACGTGGCCGAGCGTCGAGGTGCCGTCGGTGCGCAGCTCGGACCGGCCCTCGCGGCGCCGGCCGGCGACGAAGAGGTGCAGCTCAGGGGCGAAGTCGACGAAGATCTGCGGTCTGTCCGGGGTGTCCACGCGGCCAGCATGCCAGCGGGCGGCGAGCCGGGGCCACCGTTTTCCGGCGCCGGTCCGGCCGTGCAGCGCCGGAGTACGATCGGACGTATCCGGAGCAACGGCGGCCTTGGGAGCACGCGATGGCCGGTGACAGGCAGCCCCACGACGGCCGGCGGGCCCACGGCGACCGGCGGGACGACGATGCGGCTGGGCCGCTGGCCCGCCTGGACACCGGGGAGCCGGACGACCTCTTCGACGGCCGCGACGAGCGCGGGCCCCGCCGGAAGGGTGAGGAGCAGCCCTACGGCGGCGACGACGACCTCTACGGCGCCTCGGCGGCGGTGGCCGGCGTCGGGGCCGCGGACGTCAGCGCGTCGGACGCGGCGGTGAGCGGCGCCGAGGAGCCCGACGACGGGTGACGCCGGTCGCGCTCGGCCCACCGGACGGCCGGGCCCATCGCGTAGCCGGCCGCCAGGAACACCGCGCCGAGCACGAGCCAGCCGGGCAGTCCGCCGTCGAGCAGCAGCGTCGTGAGGACGAGCGGCCCGAGGGTCCGCGCGACGGCGACGCCCGTCCCGAAGAAGCCCTGGTACTGCCCGATCCGGTCGGCGGGCGCGAGGTCGAAGCTGATCTGCCACGACCCGGCCGACTGCCGCATCTCCCCCACCAGCAGGAAGACCGAGCCGCCCAGCAGCAGCGCCGCGAACGCCCACTCGGGCACGTCCAGCGCCGAGAGGCCGAACACCGCGCACGAGCCGAGCAGCAGCACACCGGCCGAGCGCACCGCGCGCGAACCCGACGCGGGGTCGCTGACGTCGCGCGCCACCCGCACCTGGAACGCCATCACACCCACGGTGTTGAGGACGAACAGCACGGACCCGAGCCAGCCGAGGCCCGACGCCCGCTGCGCAAGCCAGAGCGGGATCACGAGGCTCAGCAGCGGCATCCGCAGCAGCAGAACGGTGTTGACGAGCGCGACGACGGCGTACCGGCGGTCCGTCAGCACCTCGAAGCGCGGCCCCGGCCTCGACTGGCCCGCCGTCGAAGGGACTTCGGGCAGCCGCAGCAGGACCAGCCCGCCGACGACGAACCCGAGCGAGGTCACGACGAACGCCCCGAGGTACGCCTCGCGGGTGCCGACGGTCAGCGCGATGCCGCCGATCGCGGCGCCGACCGCCAGTCCGCCGTTGAGCGTCGACTGCAGGTGGGCCAGCAGGCCGGTCCGCTCCGCGGGCGACACCAGCCCGCCGACGAGCGCCTGGCGCGCGGCGGTGAGCCCGGACTGGGTGGTCGCGTAGAGGCAGATGGCGGCCAGGAACAGCGGGTAGGAGCGGATCACCAGGAACAGCGCGACGACCGCCGCCGTCGCCAGCGCGAGCCCCACCGCCGTGCGGCGCGGGCCCCGCTGATCGGCGAGCTGGCCCAGCGGCACGCCCGCGAGCGAGCCGAGCGCCCACGCGACGGCGAGGCCGATGCCGAGGCGGGCCGCGGACATCCCGACGACGTGCGTGAAGTAGAGCGCGGAGCAGGTGTAGTAGGCACCGTCCCCGACGGCGCTCGCCAACTGGGCGGCGGCGAGCGTCCGCTGGGGCCCGGCGGGCGGGACGAGACGAGTCGGCACTTCGCTCCTGACAGGTCGGTGGACGGCGCGCGGGCCGCCCGTTCGCAACGGTTCGCACGCCAGCCTAGGGAGCCGGTGGCCCATCCGGAAGAGTCAATGATCAAGCTCTTTCCTGGGCCACTTGCCCATCGGCACCCGCACCGGCACGCGACGGCTGAACCACCGTGCGACGGCGTCATCCGTTCGCCCGCAAGCGACCCGCCCGCCGGACCAAATTTGCCGGTGTTGACCCGTCAGTAACGCCCTCCTATGCTCAACGGCGTTCGCGACCCGGCACCGACCGTACCGGCGCCGTCACCGGCTCGAAGGGCTCCTCCCATCACCACCTCCACCGCCCCCTCGGGCGGCGCCCCCGGCGCGCCCGACGCGGCCGACGCACCCGACGCCGAACCCGGTCGCCGCCGCTTCCTCACCTACCTCCTCGCCGCGCCCACCCTCACCGTCGCCGCCCGGCTCGGCCTGGACGCCGCCGCCCCGGCCACCGCGCGCGCCGCCGTCAACGCCGCCGCGAAGACCGCCGCGATGACCGCCGGGAATGCTCAAACCAGCTCCGCACCGCCGCAGTTGATCGGCCTGCCGGGCATCCCGGACGTCCTGGACCTCGGCGACGCCCTCATCCTGGCCGGCCTGCCGACCTCCCACCTGCTCGTCCTGGAGCTCACCGCCGCCGGGCGCGCCGTCCTGCACCTGCCCCGCCTGGAAGTCGGCCAGGGCCTCACCACCGCCGTCGCGATGCTCGTCGCCGACGAACTCGACGCCCGCCTCGCCGACGTCGACGTGCCGCTCTCCGACGGCCGCCCCGAGCTGCTGTTCAACCAGCTCACCGGCGCCTCCAACTCGGTGCGCTCGCTGTACGACCCGGTGCGCGCCGCCGCTGCCGCCGCCCGCGCCCGCCTGGTGACCGCCGCCGCGCGCCGCTGGGACCTCCCCGCCGGCACCCTGCGCACCGCCGACTCCGCCGTCCTCGCCCCGGACGGCCGCCGCGCCGGCTACGGCGAACTCGCCGCCGACGCCGCGGCGATCACCGTCCCGGCCGTGCCCTCGGCCCCCAAGACGGCGGACCGGCTGCGCCTCGTCGGCAGGCCCACCGGCCGCATCGACGCCCGCGACATCGTCACCGGCCGCGCCAAGTACACCGGGGACCTGGCCGTCCCGGGCGCCGTGCCGACCGTCGTCGCCCGCCCGACCACCGTCAACGGCACGCTCGACTCCCTGGACGCCACCGCCGCCCGCGCCATGCCCGGCGTGCTCGGCGTCGTACGGATCCCGAGCGGCGTCGCCGTCCTCGCCGAGACCTTCGACCAGGCGCTGAAGGCCCGCGACGCACTCGTCACCACCTGGCACCCGGGCCCGGCCGCCGGCCTGTCCGACGCCGACGTCCGCGACCGGCTCCGCGCCGCCCACGCGCCGTTCCTCGTCCCGCCGCTGCTCACCGCCCACGTGGACGGCGAGTTCGACTTCGCCTTCGTCAACCACGCCCCGATGGAGGTCCTGACGGCGATCGCGGACGTGCGGCCGGGCCGGGCCGAACTCTGGTTCGCCGCGCAGACCCCGATCGTCGCCCAGCAGACCATCGCCGCCGAACTCGGCCTCCCCCAGGACGCCGTGACGGTCCACGTGGTGCGCGGCGGCGGCTCGTTCGGGCGACGGCTGTTCTTCGACGCCGCGCTGGAGGCCGCGCAGATCTCCAGGGCGGCCGGCCGCCCGGTCAAGCTCATGTGGACGCGCAACGACGACATGCGCCACGGCCGCATGCGCCCCGCGAGCCACCACCGCGTCCGGGCCACCCACGCCCTCGGCCAGGTGCTCAGCTACGAGCACCGCGCCGCCACCGTCAAGACCGACATGCGGCACGGCCTCGGCGAGGCCCTGACCGCCGCCGGGTTCAACCTCTCGCTCGCCGGGATCAGCCTCAACCAGGCCTTCTTCCTCCTCGCCGAGAAGAACCCCTACAACGTCGGACTCCCGACCCAGCTGCTCACCGAAGTACCCCTGGACGTGCACACCGGCAGCTGGCGCTCGGTCTACTCCGGCACCGTCCGGGTCGCCGACGAGATCATGATGGACGAACTCGCCCGCCGGATGGGCCAGGACGAGGTGGCCTTCCGCCGCGCCCGGCTGCGCGACGCCGCCGGCCGGGCCGTCCTGGACGCCGCGGCCACGGCCGGGAACTGGGGCCGCCCGATGCCGCCCGGCCAGGCCCAGGGCGTCGGCTACCACGACGAGAACGGCGGGCGCGCCGCCTACCTCGTCGAAATCGACGCCACCGACCCGAAGAACCCGCGCGTCACCAAGGCCGTGATCGCCGCCGACGTCGGCCAGGTGGTCAACCCCCGAGGCCTGGAAGCCCAGTTGACCGGCGCGCTGATGGACGGCATCTCGGTGATCCTCCAGGCCGGCAACCACCTCGACAACGGCGCCTTCCGCGAAGGTAGTTACGGAGACTTCCACTACGCGCGGCAGCGGCATTCCCCGCCCGTCGTCGAGATCCACCTCATGCCGCCGAGCGGACCGCCCGGCGGCGCGGGCGAGTTGGGCGTCCCCGCCGCCTCCGCCGCGGTGGCCAACGCCTACGCCCGCGCGACCGGCACGAGCCCGCGCTCGTTCCCGATCAACTTCTGACCCTCCCACCCACGTTCCCGTCGAAGGACCCCGCCTCCCCATGCCCAGCCACACCTTCGTCCTCAACGGACAGCCGGTCACCGTCGACGCGCCGGACGACATGCCGCTGCTCTGGGTGCTGCGCGACAAGCTCGGCGTCACCGGCCCCAAGTACGGCTGCGGCGTGGGCGTCTGCCGCGCCTGCACCAGCCACCTGGACGGCCTGGAGTTCCAGCCCTGCACGATGGCGGTCAAGGACTGCGCGGGCCGCGCCGTCACCACGATCGAGGGCCTCGCCGACGGCGACACCCTGCACCCCGTCCAGGAGGCCTGGCTCGCCTGCGACGTCGCCCAGTGCGGCTTCTGCCAGCCCGGCCAGATCATGACCGCCGCCGCCCTGCTGCGCCGCACCCCCGCCCCGACGGACGCCGACATCGACCAGATCCAGAACATCTGCCGCTGCGGCACCTACCCCCGCATCCGCGAGGCGATCAAGCAGGCCGCGGCCGCCACCCGGCCGGCGTCGTAGGCGGAGCGGACAGCCCCGGCGGAGGCCGAATCCCGCCGGGGCCGAGGTTCACACCCGGCTCACACGCCGAGCTCCTTCGCCGCCAGCGCCGTGCCCTGCACCCGCGCCGCGATCTTGGCGAACGCGGTCTCGCGCGAGGTGGAGGTGTCGTCGGCGAACGGCGAGAACCCGCAGTCGTCGGTGGTGCCCAGCCGGTCGACCGGGATGTGCCGGGCCGCCGCCAGCACGCGGTCGCGCACCTCCTCCGCGGTCTCCACCCGGGGGTCGATCGGGTCGGTCACCCCGATGAACACCTTGGCGTCCGAGGGGAGGTGGTCCGCGATGACGGCCAGGACGCGGTCAGGGTCGGCCTCGCTCGCCAGCTGCACGTAGAACTTGCCGGCCTTCAGCTGGAAGAGCTTCGGCAGCAGCCCGGCGTAGTCGACGTCCAGGCTGTGGGTGGAGTCGAGGTCCCCGCCCGGGCAGGTGTGCACACCGATGCGCGCCCGCTCCTCCGCGGAGAAGCGTTCGAGCACCCGGTTGTTGAGGGCCACGAAGTCGTCCAGGAGGCCGCCGGACGGGTCCAGCTTGAGCGACAACCGCCCCTCGGTGAAGTCGAGTTGGACGGTGTGGGCGCCCGCGTCCAGGCAGCCCCGGATGTCCGCCTCGGCCTCGTCGACCAGGTCGTCCAGGAACACCCCCCGCGCATACCCGTCGATGCCGCCGGCCGGGTAGAGGAGGCTGAGCGCGGACGGCGCGATGACGGCCTGCTTGACGGGCTTCGACGTGTGGCGCAGCGCGTCCCGCAGGTAGGTGTCGGCGCGCACCTGGTACCGGAACGGCCCGGCGGTCAGGCTCGGCAGCTGCCGGGTGTGCCCGTCGGCGAACGGGATGACGGCGCCGCCCCCGTCGAGGGACTTCAGACCCGTCAGGGGGTACGTCGCGAAGCTCGGCTTGGCCTGCTCGCCGTCCACCAGGACGGGGCAGCCGAGTTCCTCCAGCCGGGCGAGGGTCTCGGCGGTGGCCTCGTCCTGCAGCTTCTTCAAGTCCGCGTCGGAGAGCCGCCCTTCGGCGTGCTCGGCGATGGCGGCGAGCAGCGCGGACGAGCGCGGGATGCTGCCGATGGGCTCCGTGGAAATGGTCATGACCGGACGTTAGAAAGGCGGGCCGCGCACGTGCAACGGGGCGCGCGGCGCACTCCGTTGCCCGCGCGCGCTCCGCACGCCCCCGCCCCGCCGGTTCACGCCCCCGGGACGACCGCCTTGGGGTCGCGCCCGAAGAACCCCGCCAGCCGGTCGTACGGCGGCGCGTCCTCCGGCACGGCGACCTCGGGGCCGAACGCGAAGGAGGCCTCGTCCGCGCCCCGGTACCCCGGCTTGAGCGCTCCGCGCGCCCACGCGAGCGCGGCGAGTGCCACCTCGTGGTCCAGCCCGTCCGTGGACTGCCCGGTGGATTTGGCCAAATCCCAGGCGTGGACGGCCAGTTCCGCGACCTCCTGGTCCACCGGGAAGCGGGCCGGAAACGACCCCACCCCGGGCACCTCCAGCGTGCCGGTGAGCTCCCCGGCCTCCCGCCAGGCGTCGACCAGCTCCTCGGCGCCGGCCTCGAAGGCGTGCAGCCAGTCCGCCTCCACCCGCTCGAAGGACTGCGACCAGTCCGGCCGGCCGCCGCGCGCCTGGACGGTGAACTGCCGCAGGTCGAACAGGAGATGGCCGATCAGTGTGCCGACGTCCCACGAGCGGCAGGGCGTCGGGTGGCCAGCCAGCTCGACGCCGGTGCCGTCGATCAGGCCGGCGGTCTGGGCGAGCGCCCGGGCGAGCAGGTCGATCGGGTCGTCGGTCGCGGTCATGGCACGGCCCTCCTGGGACGGCAGGTGATCGGTCCCCGTGATGCTAACCGCGACCACGAACCATCGCCCGGCCCCCGGCTCCGGCGCCACGCCGGGGCCGGGGGCGGGGGGCCGAGGCCGGAGCCGGGGAGCCCGGCGCGTCCGTCAGGCCGCGAAGCCGCCGTCCACCGCGAGCTCGGCGCCCGTGACGTACCGGCCGTCCTCGCCCACCAGGTACGCGACGGCCGCCGCGACGTCCGCCCCCGTGCCGTAGCGCCCGAGCGAGGTCAGCCCGGCCTGGAACGCGGCCGACTCGCCGTCCGCCGGGTTCATGTCGGTGTCGATCGGCCCGGGGTGGACCACGTTCACCGTGATCCCGCGCGGCCCCAGCTCGCGGGCCAGCGCCTTGGTCAGCCCGATCGTCGCGGCCTTGCTGGTCGCGTACAGCACGGCGCCGCCGAAGGCGACCCGCTTGGCGATGCAGCTGCCGATCGTGACGATCCGCCCGCCCTCGGACAGCAGCGGCGCGGCCGCCTGGGCGAACAGGAACGGCGCCCGGACGTTCACCTCCAGCACGCGGTCGACGTCCGCCGCCGTCATGTCGCCGATCGGCCCCATGGCCCCGACGCCGGCGTTGTTCACCAGGACGTCGAGCCGCCCGAACCGCTCGACGGCCGCGGCCACCACGGCCCGGACCTCCTGCGGGTCGGCGCAGTCCGCCCGGACCGCCCAGCCGCGCCGCCCAGCCGCGGTGATCTTCGCCGCGACGGCCTCGGCCCGCTCGGCGCTCCCCTGGTAGGTGAGGACGACGTCCGCACCGTCCTCGGCCAGCCGCAGCGCGATCGCCTCCCCGATCCCCCGGCTCCCGCCGGTCACCAGGGCCACCTTGCCGTCGAGCCCCATCACACCGTTCATCGCCGTCTCCCAAGTCGCGAGTACTGAAAGCCCGTTGTCGGGCACGACTCGATCCTCGACGGCGGCGGCGCAAACCTCCGGCGGTATTCGGACGTTGCGTTGAAGGTTCAACAGTGTGCGCGGTAGTGCGACGCCACCGCCGGCTGCCCGGTGTAGTTCGGCCCGGCATCCGCGTCCGCCCCGGCGTACGCGAACGGCAGGTGAACGCTCCGCCCGCCCTCCAGTACCAGCAGGTGCCGCCGCGCCCGGTACTCGAACCCGGCCTCGCGCAACGCCGCGACCACCGCCCGCCCCGCACTCGACCCGTCCGCCCACCGCACCGACTCCGGGTCGAAGTGCGCGGCGAACCGCCCGTCCGGCGCGAGCCACGCGGCGGCCCTGGCGATGACGCCCAGCTGGTCGCCCAGATAGTGCAGGCCGTGGACGCACGTGATCAGGTCGTACGACCGGCGCGAGGTCCAGTCCGCGAGCGCCGCCGTGACCAACCGCAGTCCCGGTAGTGAATCGGCATCAGGTGGCGGCGCGAGCGGACCGACGAGATCCACGCCCGTCAGAACCGCCCCCGCCGGAAGCCGACGCGCCGCCTCGACCATCGCGCGCCCCTCGCCGCTGCACAGATCCAGCCAGGCCGGCGCGGCCCCGCCGCGCCCGAGCAGCCATTCGGCCGGGTCGAACCCCAGCTCCCGCGCATAGCTGTTCACCCCGCTGAGGCCGCGCTCGCGGTTCATCGTGTTGTTGGCCACCACGGACGAGCCCACCAGCTCGTCGTCGGGTATCAGTCGCACCATCGGGCGACCCTATCGACACGCCGTCCGACCAGGCGCGATGCCCCGCCTGCGGACCGCCGGCGCGGGCCCGACACGCCGAAGGGCCGCGCAGGGCCCCCTGGGGCGCCGCGCGGCCCTGCCGAGGAGCCGGGACCCCGGCCCCGCCCCCACAACGCGCGGAGCGGCCATCCCCGGGTCCCGGGATGGCCGCTCGGTGTGCGGTCGAACGGTGGCGACGATGCGTCAGACGGTCAGGTCCTGCCCCGGGAAGATCAGGTCCGGGTCGTCGCCGATGGTGCGGAGGTTCTTGCCGTACAGCGTGTCGGTGTCGGTGCCGAACCTGGCCGCGATCTCGCTCAGCGTGTCACCGCTCTGCACGGTGTAGCCGCCGTTCGCGCTGCTCTTCGGGGTCAACGGAGCGGGCTTGGCCGGCTGGGCCGGTGCCTGCTGCGCCTGCGGCTGCGTCCGCGGCGTCGACCTGGTCGCGGGCTTGGCCGCCTGGTTGGTGTCCTGCCCAGTGCCCCGCTCGGCACCCTGCCTGGTGCCCTGCTTCGCCGCCGGCTTCGACGGCTTCGCGGCCGGCTTGGCCGCCGGCTGTGCGGGCTTGGCCGGGGCGTCGTTCACGGAATCCGCGACCTCCGCCGGGGCTCCGCCCTTGCTCAGGCCCGCCTTGTGCGAGCACACGGGCCACGCGCCCGGGCCCTGGGAGGCGAGGACCTTCTCGGCGACCGCGATCTGCTGCGCCTTGGTCGCGTGGTTGGCCTGGGAGGCGTACGCGGTCCCGCCGTACGCGGCCCAGGTGCCGGAGGCGAACTGCAGCCCGCCGTAGAACCCGTTTCCGGTGCTGATGCTCCAGTTGCCGCCGCTCTCGCACTGGGCGACGGCGTCCCAGGCCGAGGTGGGCGCGGCGGAGGCCGAGGTGGCCGTGACGAGGCCGGCAACCGGCAGGGCCGCGACGGCGGCACCCGCGACGATCCCGATCCGCAGGCGGTTGCGCTTGGCGGAGGCGGGGGTGGAGGTCGTGGAGTCGGTGGCAGTGGCGGTCTCGTGACGGGGATTCATGGAGATCCTCTCGACAAGCCCCGGGCAGGCAGACGGAACCAGGCCCTGGACGGGGCCGGTCGAATCCGTTCGCCTCACTCGATGGACGGCGGGGCACGTGTCGGACGTGCCGTGCCGTCCCGGCACCTCCGCTCGCCGACGGCCTGGGTACGGCCGGTCGCGTCGGCGGTACGGCCCTCGCGCCGGGGGTCAGTCGGCGGGCCGTGCGTCGGGGTGAACCCGGGTAGCGCTCGTTGCGCCGCCAATGAAGCTAGGGGCGGTTTGGTCGGCACGGCAAGCAATTCTTCGGGTACGCAGGTCAGTTGACTGTTACCGGCGGTATCGATCAAGAAGCGACGTCCAGTTGGACCGCATTTGATCGGATTTTCAAGATCAGATGTTCAATTCCCGTGCGCTCGGTCACACCTGTCCATTCATCAGACCGCGCGCACTATCGACGGACCGTCACGGATCACTGACGGACCGTCATTGAAATAACCGAAGTTCCCGCCTCCGCGCGGCAGTTGAGTGACCTGCGTCACACTCGCCACGCTCCGTCGTCACGGGAACACGCTCAGCCGCGCCCGTCCAGCTCCGCGTCCCGTGCCAGCAGCGCCGCCTGGACCCGGTTCTCGCAGCCCAACTTGGCCAGGATCCGACTCACGTAGGTCTTCACCGTCGCCTCGCTCATGTGGATCCGCGCGCCGGCGTCGGCGTTGGACAGCCCCTCGCCGAGCAGCGCGAGAACCTCCAGCTCACGGCCGGTGAGCACCTCCAGCCGGCGCCGCGCCTCCGCGCTGCGGGCGGCCGCCGAGCCGCTGCGCCCGGAGGCCAGCGAATCGACGATGTGCCTGGTCGCGGCGGGTGACAGGAAGGCGTTGCCGCTGGCCGCCGCGCGCACCGCCTGGATCAGCTCGGCCGGTGCCGTGTCCTTGAGGAGGAACCCCGCGCCCCCCTCGGTCACGGCGCGCAGGACGTTCTCGCGCTCGCCGAAGGTGGTGAGGATCAAGGCCCGCGCGCCGGGTGCGGCCTTCGAGAGCTCCCCGAGTGCCGTCAGCCCGTCCATCACCGGCATCTGGATGTCCAGCAGCACGACGTCCACCCGGTGCGCCCGCGCGAGCTCCAGCGCGCGCCGTCCGTCGGCGGCCTCCGCGACCACCTCGATGTCGTCGGCGGAGGCGAGGATCATCCTGATCCCGGCCCGGATGAGCGGCTCGTCGTCGGCGACGAGGACTCGGATCACGCTGGACATCTCCTCGAACGGTGCTGGATGGGCGACGCCACCATCCTCACATCCGGACGCGGCCGGACCTCGACCGGCCCGGTCACTCCTTGACCCGGTAGTGCTCCTTGTCCACCAGGACGCCGTCCTTGAAGCAGAAGCGCACCGCGTTGTCCTCGCCGAACTTCTCCTTCGAGTCCTCGGCCTGGAAGTACACGCAGTGCGCGCCCTCCGGCACCGGCGGCCCGCCCTTGTCGAAGCCGTCGGTCAGCCAGGAGGCCCCGCGCGGCAGCCGGCCGAGCACGTCCGACTCCGACTGCCCGACCCGGATCCCGTCATAGGCGTCCTTCTTCACGGTCGCGCTGTCGCTGGCCTGGACGAAGGCCCACAGGCCCCACACGAGCAGTCCCAGCACGGTGAGCCCGACACCCACCACCCCCACCGCGCACCCCAGCGCCGGACTGCGCCGCCGGCCGCCGTCCTCGACGGCGGGCAGGCCCTCCAGCACCCAGTCCTCGATCCCGGGGCCGGCCTCGCCGCCGTCGCCCCCGCCGTCCGCGGCCCCTTCGTACGGGAGCATCCCCGCCAGCCGGAAGCCCTGGTCGGGCGTCGCTCCCGCGTGCACCATGCCGCCGACCAGCCGGGCGCGCTCCCGCAGGCCGGTCAGGCCCTGCCCGCCGCTGACCGCCTGCCCGACCCCGGCACGCGCGCCCACGAGCTCCGGCGCACGCGGATTGGTGACCTCGACCACGAGCGCGTCCGGCTCGTACCGGAGCGCGACCGCGATCGGCGCACCGGGGGCGTGTTTGTGCGCGTTGGTGAGCGCCTCCTGCACGATCCGGTACGCCGCGTGGTCGACGGCGGCGGGCAGCGCACACCGCTCCCCCTCCTTGCGGAAGGACACCTCCGCCCCGGCGGCGCGCGAGGACTCGACGAGACCCTCGATCCCGTCCACCCCGCCCCGGCCGCCGGACGCACCCGCCGACGTCGGCGCCGGCGGCACCGCCGTCGACTCGTCGTGCAGCACGCCCACCACCTCGCGCAGCTCCCGCATCGCGGCCACCGCCGCCTGCCGCAGCACGCCGACCGCCTCGCGCTGCCGGTCGGTGAGCGTGCGGTCCACCTCCAGCGCGCCGGAGTGCACCGAGATCAGCGCGAGCTGGTGGCCGAGGCTGTCGTGCATGTCCTGGGCGATCCGGTGCCGCTCGCGCAGCCGCGCCTGGTGCACCACCATGACGCGCTCGCGCACCAGCTGGTCGTTGCGCTCCCGCAGCGCGTCCAGGAGCGCGCGGCGCTGCGCCCGGTAGCGCCCCCACAGGGCGGGCAGCACCGCCGTGATCAGGAAGCCGCCCAGCGAGATCGCGATGATCGCCTTCGGCGACATCGAGCCGGCGTCCTTCAGTACGCCGGTCACGGTGAACAGCACCCAGCTCGCGACGAAGGTCGCGACCAGCACGCCGACCCGGCGCACCCGCGCGCCGGCCGCCCAGCCCGCCACGACGAGCAGCGGGAGCGGTCCGGGGGCCCAGCCGGCCACGGCCGCCGTCACCAGCAGGACGCTCGCCGGGAAGGCCCGCCGCAGCAGGAACAGCAGGACGGTCCCGATCCCGACCGGCACCGCGAAGCCGGTGCTGCCGACGACCTCCAGCAGGACGGCGAACCCGCCCAGCAGCAGGACGGACAGCACCTCGCGCACCACCGCCCAGGGACCCCAGGGACCGGGCAGCGCCGTCCGTACCGCCTTCGTGCAGGCCCGTGCAATCGCGTTCACCCGTCCGAGGCTAACCGGACCGAGGGGCCCGCCGCCGTCACCCTTCGTAGCGCCGCCTCCCGACGAAAGTCGCCGCCCGCGCCTCACCGTTCCGCGACCCCGCGGAACTCGGTGAGCAGCAGCGCGACGTCGTCCACCCGGTGCGTGGAGCCGACCTCCCGCAGCACCCGGTCCGCGAGCCCCTCCAGCCCCTCCCCTCCGGGGCGTCCGAGCACGCTCCGCAGCCGCTCCAGCCCCTGGTCGATCGGCACCGCCGGATCCTCCACCAGCCCGTCCGTGTACAGGG
>NZ_JBHYWI010000023.1:0-122699 GCF_042751525.1 Kitasatospora sp. NPDC059408 | reverse complement strand
GTACCGCGCATTGCGCGGTACGGGCCCCTTCGTCGTTCCGGGAGTGCGTGTCCGGCCGGTGCGGGCGTCCGTCAGGCCGGTCGTGCGGAGCGGACGAAGTCCCCGAACTCGGCGTACAACTGGGTGACGGCGGTGTCCACGGCGGGCGAGACGCTGTCGTAGTTGAGGAAGCCGTGGATGAGCCCCGGGTAGACGTGCCGGCGCACCGGCACTCCGGCGGCGGCCAGGGCGTCCGCGTAGGCCAGTGCGTGATCGCGCAGCGGGTCGTGCTCGCCGACGCCGATCACCGCCGGCGCGAGGCCCCGGTGATCGGCGGCGAGGAGGGGCGACACCCGGGGATCGGCTGTGATGGAAGGGTCGCCGCCGGTGTAGAGCTGGATGTCGTGCCGGCACTCGTCGGCCGTCAGGAGATAGCCGGTGGCGTTCTCGGTCATCGAGGGGAAATCGGTCCGGCCGCTGAGATCCGTCGCGGGGTAGGCCAGCAACTGGGCCGCGACCGGTGTGCCGTCGTCACGCAGCGCCAACGCCACCGCGGCGGTCAGGTTGCCGCCGGCGCTGTCCCCGGCCAGCGCGAGCACGCCTCCGCCGAACCGGTCGATGCCCGCGGCGACTTCGCGGGCCACGCCCACGCAGTCGTCGTACGCGGCCGGGAACGGGTGCTCCGGCGCGAGGCGGTAGTCGACGCTGACGACCACCGCGTCGAGATCGCGGCAGAGCCGGCGGCAGACGCCGTCGTGCGTGTCCAGGTCGCCGAGGATCCAGCCGCCGCCGTGGATGAAGAGGACGGTCGGCGTCGGGCCGGCGGTGTCCGGGCGGTAGACCCGGCCGGGCACGCCGGCGAGGGTGTCCTCGGCGACCGAGCCGACGGCCAGGGGCGGGCTGGGGGCCACGGCGAGTGACAGCTGCCGGTTCCCGGCCCGCATCTGCTCCACGGTGGGCGCGGCGGTCGGCGGCGGGCCGTCGAGGCCGAACTTCTGGAGGAGGGCCCGGATACTCGGATCCATCGCCATGATCGCGCGCTCCCTCTCGGATGGTGCTCCGCTGTACCCCGCTCATCCTCGTGCCGTGTGGCACCGGCTGCGGTCCGGGCGGGTCCGTCCGGGTGAGATGGTGGGCGCCGGGTGCGGCAGCCGGTGCCCACCGGTTGGGGCTAGCGGTGTGCGATCTTGAACTTGGAAGCGCCGTCGTAGCCCCGGTAGAAGGCCACGGGTCCGCTGGTGCCGCCGTGGTCCTTGTGGGTCTCCCTGTTGGTGCCGTTGAGGTACTTGCCGGCGAAGTACGTCGATTCGAGGGAGATGTGGTCACCGGCGCGGACCACCAGCTTGCCATCGCCCTTGATGGTGCCAGTGGTGGCGATGTTGCCGGCGGTCTGGTTGATGCTGTTCTGGAACTCGATCGGGCTGCCGACGGGGGACTTGACCTTGCTGACCTTGAGGAACTCGCCGTTGGCGACGGTCACCTCGCCGCAGGACAGCTTTTGGTTCGACGGGATCGTCAGGCCGGCGTCCGCCTTCACGAGGCCGGATGCCGTGACGGTCGTCGCCGATACTCCGCCGCTTGCCGTCACGAGGCCGGACGCCCCGACGGTCGTCGCTGATACTCCGCCGCTTGCCGTCACGAGGCCGGATGCCGTGACGGTCGTTGCCGATACTCCGCCGTTCGCGGTTACCAGGCCGGACGCCCCGACGGTCGTCGCCGACACCCCGCCGTTCGCCGTCACCAGCCCGGTCGCCGTGATCGTGGTCTCCGCGGTGAGCGCGGCCTTGGTCCTCAGGGTGTTGACCACCACGTTGGGCTCGTTGACGGTCAGCGAGGTGGTCAGGAAGTAGTCCTGCCCGTCGAGCGTCGCCTTGAGCGTGAAGTTCGCGTTGTCGTCCAGGTTCGGAGACTTCCAGACCCGGTTGGCGAAGTTGGCCTGGTTGCTGTCGCTCGTCTCGGTTCCGTCCGCCTTCCGGTAGTACATCGTGTAGGTGATCCGGTTGTCGGCCGGCGCCTGCCACAGCAACTCCACGGTGTTGCCGCGGTTGATGACGACCGTCCGGGGGCGCAGGCTCCGGAAGAAGAACTCCTCGTTGCCCTTCTGGACCTTCACCTTTCCGGTGCGCTTCTGGAAGCTGCCGTCCGCTCCGGTCGTGGAGGTCGTCTCCTCGATGTCCAGGTCCACCGTCCCGATGGACGGGTTCACCTCGATGCCCGACAGCGTGAAGCTGACCGCCCAGGTGCCGTCGAACAGCGCCGTGGTGTCCGGGACGAACGAGAAGACGGCCACGTTGGGATCCGTCGTGTCGTCGTCGATCCACCACTCCGTGCCCTGGGCCTCCCCGTCGACCTTGCTGACCGCGGTCGTGATCAGCGTCGGCTCGATGGTCAGGTCGGTCGCCGACCGTCCGGTCGGCACCTTGACCGTGATCCCCTTGCAGTACACCTTCGACGTCCCGGTCGGCAGGTCCCGCCCGAAGCGCAGGACCACCGTCCCGTACTCCAGCTCGTTCATCGTGCTCACCCGCAGTGGGCTGGGCACCGTGCCCCGGGCGGGTTTCACCAGGTTCGTGTCGGCGGCGGCATCGACCTCGGTCACTGCTGTCCCTCCGATTCGCCGGCCGGGAGCACGCGCGCCGCGATGCGGCTGCTGCGGCTGCTCACCGGTCCGTTGTCCGTGCTGGTGTCCTCGGTGATCTCGACCTCGGTGCTCTCGAAGCCGGGGTCGAGCCCGATCGTGAAGGAGATCGCCCAGGTGCCGTCGAACCGGGCGGGCTGGTCGGGCACGCAGGCGAAGACGGTGACGGCCGGGTCGGTGGTGTCGGGCACGATCCACCACTCCTGGCCCTGCGCGCTGCCCAGTACGGACGGCACCGTGGTGGAGACCGCGAGCGGCTGACGGGCGAGGCGCGGGTCAGTGGCCGGGGCCGGCACGCGCACCGAGATCCGGGTGCACCGCACGGGCTGCGCGGCCTCG
Source organism: Kitasatospora sp. NPDC059408 (assembly GCF_042751525.1). Taxonomy (NCBI): domain Bacteria; kingdom Bacillati; phylum Actinomycetota; class Actinomycetes; order Kitasatosporales; family Streptomycetaceae; genus Kitasatospora; species Kitasatospora sp. NPDC059408. Next base: position 119,743 of record NZ_JBHYWI010000023.1, on the reverse strand, counting down.
TTCCGCCCCTCCTCACCGACGGTCAGCCGGAGCTGGTGGTAGCGCGGCGGCGCGTTGTCGGCAGCATCCGGTCCGGCGTTCGGTCCGGCGTTCGGTCCGGGGGTGATGTCCACCCGGTAGGGCAGCAGCAGGGTCATCGGCTCTCTCCTTCACCACCGGCGCCGGGGTGGAGTTGCAGGTATCCGGCCCGGGCGGCCGGCAGCGGGTCGTCGGGGTGTGACAGGTCGTCGGCGGGCAGGATCGGCAGGTCGGTCCAGAGCGGCGGGCCGTCGCCGGAGACCAGGGGCTGGGCCCAGCTCCACGTGCCGTACAGGGCGCTGGGGCGCGGCATGAGGACACCGGCGCCGGCCGGCTCGGCGGAGCGGTGCCCCTCCGGTTCCGAACGGAGCGGCGCCAGCAGCGGGTTGAGGCGGAAGGAGGCGCGGATGGCGGACAGCGCCCGGTGGGTCGTGTCGGCGTCCACGCCGAGCGAGGCGACGGGGAGGATGCCCGTGGTCGCGTGGACGGCCGTGTGCGGACAGGCGAGGACGGTCAGGTACCGGGTGAGCTCCCGGTCGGCGGGCCGGGCCGGCATCGCGAGTCCGGCGCCGTTGCCGATCGGCGCGAAGTAGGGCAGATCCCTGGCGGCCTCGGGGTCCGGCTCGGGCAGGAACAGCTGCCGGTACGAGGTCTCCTGGCCCGGCTCCGAGGTGTAGTAGCCGATCAGCCCGTCGGCGAGCTGGTCGTACTCGCCCAGCCGCACCGGCCACCGGTAGTCCGGGAACTCCTGGGCGCTCGGTTCGAGGGCCTCGTCCCAGGCGGGGTCGGTCAGCGCCGGGCCGAGCAGTTCGAGGCCTAGCCGGGCCCGGACCAGGGCGACCGGCCGCCCGATCAGCCGGGCCGGGGTGCGGTCCTCCGCGGGCGAGGGGTCGGTGATCCGGGCGAGCGCGTCGTCGATCGTGGTCATCAGCGCGCCGAAGGTGTCGGCGTCGCGGCCGACGAGTTCGGCGGCGAAGCCCGCCACGTGCGGATGGACCCGGGCGAAGTCGGCGGGTTCGGCGTACTCGGCGTGCGGCAGCGCGTTCCAGGCGATCTCCCGCCCGCCGGTGGCCGTGGTGATCACCCGAAGCTCGCCGAGCGGGCTGCCGTCGGGGCCGTAGACCAGCAGGGACCGGTCGAGGTGGTTGACCAGCAGCCAGCCGGCCACCGGGGTGTCGCCGAGCGGGTCGGGCACGCTGCTCACCGCCGCGAGCGGGCGGTCGTCGCTGTGGTGCACGGGCTCGAAGCGGATCCGGGTGTCCTGGAGCAGGCGCGGCGGCAGCTGGACGAGGCGCTCCGTCCGGGTGCCCGGGAAGAGCGGCTTGCCGGGGTCGGGGGTGACGCTGGCCGCGCGGACCGGGTCGAACTGGCCGGGCTGCGACTGCTGGGCGGTGACCAGGCGCAGGGCCTGCCCGAAGCGGTCGATGATGTGCAGTTCGGTGAAGTAGAACTGGCCGGCCCGCACGGGCTGGAAGCGCTGCCGGCGGCGGTCCCCGGCGCCGTCGGGCACGTGGTTGCTCTGGCCGGCGAGGGCCAGGACGCCGGGATCGGTGGGGACCTGGGCGGTGCCGTCGTGCTGGACGAGCCAGTCGTTGAACCCGTCCAGGGTCTGGGAGAGGATGTCCAGCCGGTCGAAGTCGTCCTGAAGCAGACGAAGTTGGCCGAGCAGCTCGTCCGGGGCCCCGGCCAGCCTGCGTTCGGTCTGCTCGCGCAGCACGTAGGACAGGGCCGGCGTGAGGAAGGAGCGTCCGGCGAAGTGCGTCCAGCGGACGCCTCCCTCGCCGTCGCCCTCGGGGACGCCGGTGCCGTTCCAGTGGTGGTCGCGGCCGTCGAAGGTCCAGTTGTCCCGGCCGTCCGCGTCGGCGCCCCCGCTGCGGAAGGGGGTGGCGCAGTACTTGATCCGCCACTGGAGGTACATCGGCAGCCAGGGCTGGCGCCAGGGGCGGGCGTACTCGGGGAAGGGGCCGTCGGTGAGCTCCTCGGGCCGCTCGACGATGTCCTTGAGCGCGTCGCCGGTGCGGGCGGCGCGGTCCAGCAGCGCCAGCTCGGCCACCAGAAGCAGGCAGAGCTCGGGCAGCCCGGTGAGGTCGGGAGTCAGCGGGCTGGGAGCCGGGGTGACGTCCTCGCTGCCGATCCTCACCCGGGTCAGCAGCGCCGAGGGCAGCCGGCAGGGGAGCGGCTGGTCGTCGGGACGCCCCAGCGGCTGGGTGGTGCCGGTGCCCGCCATCACCACCACCGGGTCGGCGGGCCGGTGGAAGGACGGCTGCGGCGAACGCTTGAGCTCCTGGCCCTCGGGCAGCTCCTTGGCGGTGGCGAACGCGTCGATCGCCGCCTGCAGGGCGTCCTGGTCCTCGGCGTGGGGGATCTCCGCCCGCAGGTCGTCGAGATCCGCCCGCAGGGTGGTGATCCGCTCGCCGACGGCGTCGATCTCCCGGTTCCAGGCCGTCTCGTCGAACTCGAACGGCTTGGGCCGCCGCTTCTCGGGCAGTTCGCGCAGCCACCAGAGCGACCACAACCGCCACTGGAGGGAGGCGAGTTCGGCCGCGCCCAGGTCATATGCCGCCTGGTGGGCGTTCAGGTCGTCCAGCCACGTGGGTTGGGGAAGTGCGGGAGCCGGTGCGTCGGTTCCCTCCTCGCCGGGCCGGTCGACCACGCGCCAGAGGTGTCCGCCGTCGCTGCCGCCGAACCAGGAGCGGCGCATCACCTCGTCGAGGTCGATCGGGCCGTCGGCGTCGTCCAGTGCGGCGAGCTCGCCGTGGAAGAGGGCACTGACCAGGTCTCCGTCGCGGGTGCACTGGTTCTGCTGGGCCACGAGCGCGGCGGCGGCCTCCGCGGTGCTGTGGCCGACGGCGACCTTCGTCGCCGTCCCGTCGGGCCGGTCGGAGTCCGGGACGACGCCGTCGCGCCGCCAGTCGACGCCCAGCGCCGTGCCGGCGTAGCGGGTGCGCTCGATCGAGCCCGGCACGTCCTCGGGCGCGGCCCAGCCCAGGGCGTCCAGCACGTCGGTCGGTCGGGCGGGATCGGCGTCGGGCGGCAGCAGACCGGGGATGCCGGCGGCGGTGCGCAGGATGTCGGCGCCGTCGTCGGAGTACCAGCCGACGACGGCGTAGCTGAGCACCGCGTCCGGCGGGTAGTTGTCGCCGTGCTCGCGGTCGCGCAGGTCCTGGAGGGTGTCCTGGAAGAGGAAGACGTTGCGGTGGTAGGGCGCGAACGCGGCGAAGGCCGGCAGGCCGGAGCCGATCGCGGTCAGGAAGAGCGGCTGCGGCGCGGGCTCCGTCCAGGGCCCGGTGGCGAGGTCGTGGGCGCGGCCGATCCGGTCGGTGGTGGGGCCGGCGGCGTACGGGTTGAGGTAGGAGTTGCTGCCGTCCCAGATGGGGCTGGAGTCCGGGCGCTGCGAGGAGAGGTAGTCGCTGTGCACCACCCAGCCGGCGGCGGTGGTGGCGCCGCGCACGGTGGCGTAGCGGACCACGAGCCAGCGGTTGGGCACCAGGGGGAAGGTGCTCTCGCCGCTGTCGGGGTCGATGTGGCCCGTGGTGAGGGCCTCGGGGAGCTGCCACTGGAGGTGGACGCCCTCGAAGGAGGTGCCGGTCCAGTAGTCGTGGAGGTTCTCGTACGGCTCGGGTTCGCCGCTGGTCTTGAACTCCTCGTCGAGCATCATGGTGAACATCGGCGACCACCGCTTGAAGCCGTCCTGGTCGGAGCGGACCGCTCGGTTGGCCACCAGGGCGTGCACCTCGACGGGCACGATGAGGTCGGTGTCGGTCATCGGCGTCCATCCCCGGTGTTCGGTGTCGGCTGCGTGACGGTGATGCTGAGGTGCGGCCGGTTGTCGGAGGACTCGCGGGAGGTGATCCGGACGAGCTTCCTGGCCGCCTGGTCGTTGGCGAGTGCCAGGGAGAGCTCGTCGCCGGTGTGTTCGCGCAGGTGCGCGGTGATGTCGAACTCCAGCCAGGCCCAGGCGTCGACCGCGCCGACCCGGGCACCGGCGACGGGATCGGCGGACAGCTCCGGCCGGTTGGCCCAGGCGAGGGTGGACTCGGCCCAGCCGGCCGCGGTGGCGTAGGCCTTGAGCTCGAAGTCGCCCTGGTCCTGGGCGGCCGCGTACACCCGCAGCAGGGCCCGGCCGATCCGCTCGGGCGGCGGCAGCTCCGTGGTGTCGAAGCGCAGGTAGGCGATCCGCGTGGTGCTGTTGGTCGGCCCTTCGTTCTTGACCAGGAGCGGGTTCGTGGCTCCGAACTCCGCGCCCGAGCCGTACTTCGCCACGGTGTCGGCGACGCAGTCGCAGCGCACGGTGGGGGGCAGGAGCAGTTGCTCCAGCGGCGCGTTCACGAGTTCCAGCGCGAACTGCCCGGGGGACAGCAGGTGCCCGTTCGGCAGGCAGGCGGCGGACAGCGCCTGGAGGAGCCCGAAGTCGCCGCCGAGGTCCAGCACGTCCGGGAGCGCGTCTCCGCGGCCGGGGCGCAGGTAGTCGAAGACGGTGCCGGAGGCCGGGTCGCCGGGGTCGGGGAACTCGGTGCCGGTCGGGTAGCCGACCCGGTCGCCGGTCAGGTGGCGCAGGCTGATCCGTTCCTCGGAGTTGATGCCGAAGTGGATGCCCTGGCCGGGCTCGCGGATGGCGATGTGGTCCGGGACGGCGTCCCAGAGCACCAGCAGCACGTCCGGGGCGAGGTGGTCGCGGCGCAGCTCGCCCACCGGCGTGCCGTCCGCGGTGGTGGCGAGGATGTCGAAGACGGGCCAGGCGCGGACGAGTTCGGAGTTCATCAGCAGCCCCGCGGCCGGCCGCACCGGGCCGGTCCCGCTGATCCGTTCGGTCAGCAGGCCGTGCAGGTCGCGGTCGAGCGAGGTGTGGGCGCCGACGTCGCTCGCACCGGCGACCAGCGCGTGGATCCAGGCCGGGTCGATCCGGAAGGCGCGCAGGCTCTCGGGCGGCAGCATCCGGGGATCGGGCACCAGGTGCGCGAACGGCACGCCGTTGAGCAGGGCGAGGCGTTCGAGCCAGGCGGGCACGGTCGGCGTCGAGTCCCGGGCGAGCGTCAGGAGCGAGTCGTGGGCGCGCGGCTCGGCCAGCAGGACGCGCGGCTCCGGGCGGGCGCGGCGCACCGCCGTTGCCGGGGGCGGGCCCTGGACGCGTGGGGCCTTCAGGGACTCGACCAGGCGGCGGCCGAACCCGGGTGCGGCGAGCTCGCGCAGCGCCGCCGTACCGGCCGGTTCGGCGGGGTCGGCCGCCGCCCGGGCCGGGTCGGTGGACCGGGCGAGCAGGGCGGCGGCGCGGTTGCCCAGTTCCCGGCGGGCCTGGACGACCTCGCCGCTGTAGTCGGGGTTGGCGAGTGCGAGGGTGCGGCCGAGCGTCCAGGCGGCGGCGTAGCTGACGTCGAAGAGGCCGTACTCGCGGTCGTAGATCAGCGCGTGGTCGGCGGTGGTGTGCGGGCCCTCGACGGCTTCGACGGGCAGTGCGGGCGCGGTCAGCGGGGTGAGCGGGCCGCGGTACCAGGCGTAGGTGTCCTCGCCCGCGAGGGTCCGGTAGGCGACAGCGGTGTAGCCGTGGTGCAGCCGGGTCCGCGCGTGCGCGACCTCCGGGCCGTCCGAGGGGTCGCCGGGAGGCGCCAGGCGCAGCGCGAGGCTCTCCGGGTCGGTGTGGCCGGGCGCGACGAGGTTGCGCAGCAGGCCCGCCGGGTCGAGCGTGCCGTCGGGGTCATTGGTGAAGGACCAGGACCACAGGGTGCACAGCCGGACCTTCCCCTTGCCGGGCAGGGAGCCGGGCGTGAGGCGGCCGAGCCAGCCCTCCAGGGAGACGAGGTGCACGGCGTAGCTTCCCGGAGTGCGGGGGAACCGGTTCGCGGCCACCACCGCGTATTCGCCTTCGGTGAGGATCTCCCCGTTGTCGCGGCGCTGCGGGGCGGTGCGCACGTCGCGCACGTGGGTGAGGTGGTGGAGCTCGTCCTGGCGCGCCACGATCGCGTGGAAGAGGTCGACGGGCAGGTCGATGGTGCGGCAGGGGTTGTCGCCGTCGATGTCGCCGGACAGCTCCGGGCCCGCGGTGTCCCGGCCCGGGTCGCGCAGCTCGCTGATCGGGCGGGTGGTGAACTCGCCCTGGGCGTCGGGGTCGTCGTCGATCTCCCCCGGGCCGAAGACCAGCAGGGCCAGCCACGGCGGTTTGGCCGCCGCCAGGCCGAGCAGTTGCCGCTCCCAGGGCAGGACGGCGCGGCTCAGGGTGACGTGCGGCAGCACGTGGCTGTAGCGCCCGACGGCGCCCGGCGGCGGGAAGACGGCGTGCACGGACGAGGGGTCGAGCACGAACTGCGCCGCGCGGATCTCGTAGCGGTCCGAGGCCTTGGGCAGCGGGTCGGTCTCGGTGTCGATCCGGACGCCGTCCTTGGTCAGCCGGTGTTCGACGGTGATGGTGTAGACGCCGGCGGTCGCCTTGGGGTCGAGGTGGTCGTAGAACGAGACGGTGAGGTCGGGTCGGGCGGGCATCGCGGTCACCTCGCGGCGGCGGTCAGGAGCGGGGGGTCGGTCAGGGTCCGGCCGGCCTTCTCGGCGGTCCGGGTCAGCGGGCCGTCGCTGTCCGGCGCGACGCCGAGTCCGGCCAGTGCCCGGTGCAGCAGGGCTCGCTTGGCGGCGGTGGCCACCAGGGTCTCGGTGATCACGCCGACGCTGCCCGGGTCGGCGACCGGGGAGTCGCCGGCGACGGCGCCGTCGCGCAGCGGCATCCGGCCGGGCGGCAGGCCCTCGACGTCCAGGGCCTTGGACGGGACGTCGCCGACGCCGAGCTGCCGCGTCGGTCCGGGCACCACGACGGTCAGTCCGGTCAGGCAGTCCGGCACCAGGCCGGGCTGCTTGAGGGCCGCGTTCGGGTCGGCGAGCGGCGCGCCCCACAGGGCCTGCGGCATGCCCTCGACGGTGGGGGTCACGGTCCAGCCCTCCGCCTCCCAGCCGTAGCGAGCGCCGCGCTGGTCGCGGATCTCCACGACCTGCTCGCAGACGACGCCGCTCAGCCGCATCGGGCGGATGTCGATGCGGGCGTCCTCGCCGCCGGCGAAGAGCACGCCGTTGAGGGTGATCTTCGAGGCTGGCAGCGCGGACTCGACGGACACGGTGAAGCCGTCGATCCGCACCAGCTGCGGCAGTTCGGCCGCGAGGCGGGCCTCGGACTCGTCCTCGGTGACGTCCGGCAGCTCCACGCCCTGCTTGAGCGCGGTGCGCGAGGGCGCGGGCAGCTGGAGCTGGAAGTCCTCCCACGGCACGGGCGGCGCGCCCGCGCGGTCGGCGCCGAAGCCGATGGTGAAGGAGATGAACCAGACCTTGACCTTGGCCCGCCCGCCGATCGGCGGCAGCCACAGCTGGAGGCCGACACCGACCTCCAGCGACACCCGCACCCGCACGAAGAGCACCTTGACGGTGGCGGCGACCCCGATGCTCAGGCCGAAGGCGAGGTCGGCGTAGAACGGCTTCCACTGCACGAGCGCGTCGACGTGGGCGGTGAACCAGGCCCGCAGGTTGATGCCGTGGCCGTTGTCGTAGACCGCGGCCAGCGCCCCGCCGATCATGAACGCGCCGTCGGTCAGTGCCGCGTACGCCTGGCCCTTGATGGTCACCGGGCCGCGCTCCCACAGCCAGCCGATCCGGGGCGGCCTCGGGTAGTGCTTGGGGGGATCGAACTGGGGGTGGTAGCCGCCGGCCGAGAGCACGAAGCCCTTCTTCACGCCGCCGGGCAGGTCCTTGCCCCACACGTAGAGCGAGATCCCGCCGGTGAGCTGGGCGTTGGGGTCCAGCAGGTAGGAGCCCTTGGCGATCACGGTGTCCATCGAGAAGCGGCCGAGCGCGGAGTCGTAGACGTAGACGAAGTCCACGACCACCTTGCCGAAGCACAGCGCGTTGACGGCCGACGGCGCCACCGCGTAGGCGTCGCTCTCGGTCGGCAGCTTGGGCGGCAGCATCAGCGTGGTGCTGCCCGCGAGCATCACTTTCCAACCCGCCTCGCCCCACTCGACCAAGGCCAGGGCCCGGGCCTGGATGAACCGGTAGACGGTGAACTCCATGCCGCCGGCCACCCAGTACTGCCCGCGGGCCGGCGTCACCCAGCCGCCCGCGCCGACCAGTTCGTCCAGGGCCTGGGCCGGGGTCTTCGGCGGCTCGCCGGCCGTCGCCCCGAGGCGTTTGGTCAGGGGGAACGTGCCGAGCTCACCGGTAGTGGGGATCCGCACGGTGCTGTTGACGCCGAAGCCGAGCACGACGCCGGTGAACGTCACCGGGCCGATGCTGAACAGGCCGTTGATCCGGTTCTTCCCGGCCACCAGCTCGGCGTACGCGAAGATCGAGTCCCAGCCGTCCTTGTGCTTGGCCCAGCTGCCGTTCAGCTGGAGGGCGAGGAGGTCGAGCAGCTCGATCCGGCCGGCGGCGGCGAACGCGAGCTCGTACTCGGGGCCGAGGTCGAGCCGGGTGAAGGCGCCGGCGATCACCACCTTGGGCGGGCCGGGGCGCTCCAGCGCCAGGCTGGCGCCGCGCAGCACCGGCAGGACCTTCCAGTCCTTGTCCACCCCGAGGCCGAGGCCCAGCAACTCGATCGTCAACGGGCCGACCGCCATGGTGGCGTCGAAGGCGATGAACAGCCGGCCGTGGGCGTAGCCGAGGCCGGGGCGGCTGAGGCGCACCGGGCCGAGCGCGTACCCGTCGAAGGCGCGCTGCTCCTCGTCGGCCCGTTCGCGGCCGAGCACGACGCCGCCGCCCGGGCCGAGCGCGGCGAACTCGCGGTCGGCGGGGTAGACGAGGTCGATCTTGCCGCCCTCGAAGCCGAGCTTCGCCCACATGACGGTGGTGTCGGGCTCGAAATCGCCGGGGAGCAGGACGGGCAACAGGGCGGCGGCGGTGGGGCCGTTGGTGTCGGTACCGGTGTCGGCGGCGACCGCGGGGTCGGTGGCGAACTCGGCCAGCAGCGCGTTGAGGTCGGCCACCTCTGCGGCCGTCCACGCGCGCCGGGGCGCGCCCTTGCTCATGCCGGCCCAGGCGAACTGGAGGTCGGTGACGGTGACCTCGCGGTCCGGATCGGTCTCGTCGACGATCGGCAGGTCGGAGGCCTTGACCCGGACGGTGCCGCGCACGGCCGCCAGCAGGCGCCGGCGCTGGGGTTCGTTGGCGGGCTGGACGGCCAGCATCCAGCCGAAGAACGAGGAGGTCGCGGCCAGTACGAGCTCGAACTTCCGGAAGTCGAGGCGCAGGCCCACCGAGTACAGGCGCGGCATCAGCTGGTCGGGGACCAGCGCGCCCGCCAGCTCCGCGCCGAGGCCGACCATCAGCTCGTCGGCCGGCACGCCCTCGTCGTCGTGCCAGCGGGCGGTGAGCGCGACCGGCGGCGTCGGGCCGGTCGGCATCGCGACGGCGAACCTCAGCTCCGCCCCGCCGGGGAGCGTCAGCGACAGGTGCGGGAAGCGGGGGTGCACGCGGAAGCTCTTCAGGTCGATGTCGAACCCGAGGCCGGGCAGGCCCAGCGAGATCCCGCCGCCGAGCAGGAGCCTGGCGTCGAACGCGATCCGCAGGACCCAGTCGGTGCCGAAGTCCCAGTCGGGCTCGCCCTGGGCCGGCCAGGTCAGGCCGATGCCGGACAGGCCGAGTGGGCCGAGCTCAAGGTCCGGGAACTCCAGCCAGGTCGGGTCGGGGGGTGTCAGCGGCGGTGGCCAAGGGATGCCGAGCGAGGCGGAGGGACGGCCGGGCAGGCGCCAGTCGACGTCCAGCGACCAGCCCGGACGGCCCTGGCCCCCGCCGGAGGACTCCCAGGTCAGAGTGGGCCACCAGGCGCGCGCACCGCCCGGGAACGAGCCGATCCAGCCGTTCAGCAGGTCCGACTGCGGTCGGCTGAGGCCGGATCCGAGGGCCGCCAGGCTGATCCCGTTGAGCAGGAAGTCGGGCAGGTCCGGGAGCAGGTCCCCGATGAACGGCAGGTCGGCGAGCCAGGTGTCGAGTCCCTTGATGCCGAGCAGGGCGACCTTGCCCCAGTCCCCGGGCCCCGAGAGGGACGGGAGGCCGGCCAGCACGAAGCGCAGCCACTGCGACTCGCCGGTCAGTTCGAAGTCGCCCACGCCCAGGTCGAAGCGCAGCCCGAGGGCGGGGAGCCGGGGATTGAAGAAGTCCGGCAGCGCGGGCGGCGAGACGTCGAAGAGCCCGAGCAGGTCCAGCAGCCCCAGTCCGCTGCCGTCGCCCTCGCCGTTCCACCAGCCGGTCAGCACTCCGGGGCCCGGCAGCCCGGGGAAGCCCGGGAGTTGCGGCAGGTTCGGGCCCTCGGGTACGGCGAAGGTCAGATCCAGGCCGCCCAGCGGGAGGCCGATCGACGGCAGACGGGGGAGGAGCGTGAAGTCGCCCGCGCCCGGGCGGTCCGGGAGCGAGAAGTCGAAGCCCGCGTCCGGGAGTTGCAGGTCGAGCCAGCCGAGCTTGACGGACAGCCGGAAGTACACGCCCAGGCCGTCGCCTCCGCTCCCGCCGCCGGAGTTCCTCAGCGGCCAGCGCAGGCCCAGACCCGAGAGCGTGAAGCGGCCCACGGGGATCGACGGGAACTCCGCTACCCAGCCGATCTCCGGCACCTCCAACCGCACCGCCCAGACTTGCGGTTCCTGGCCGGGGAGTTGGTAGGCCGCGCCCGCCCAGACTCCCGCCGCCAGCTCCCGCTCCGGCAGCAGCGGCCACCAGCCCCGGTCGGCGAAGGCCGCGGTCACCGCGGTGTTCACCGCCGAGCTCTGCGCCCCGGTGAGCCGGTCGCCGATGACGAACGCCTCGACACCGCGCACCCCGATCAGCTCGCCGTCGGGGATCTCGCCACCCACGTGGGGGAGTTCGGAGAGCAGCGCCTGGCTCTCCCGCACGCCGGCCAGCGCCACCAGGGGGCCGCCGATCGACGGCGCGGCGAACACGAGGCGCAGGTGCTCGGTCTCCACTCCGAAGACCACCCGGCCGGCCGCCAGGTCGTAATGTGCCAGCAGGGCGCTCACCTCGGCGTGGAACGCCTGCGGGAGTTCGGTGAGGTCCAGCCCCCAGGCCGCGGCGAGGTCGGCCGACCCCATCGCCGCCCCCATGGCCACGTCGATCTCCACGCGCAGCCCGACGACGTACCTGCCCGCCGCGTCCGCCAGGAACTCCAGCCGCAGCAGCGCCTCCCGCCCCTCCAGCAGCGCGGCCGTGCCGAGCACGGTCAGGCTCTCGCGCAGCGCCTCCGTCACCCGGAGCACGAAGTCCTTGCCCGCGCCGAACAGTTGATACAGCTCCGGTAGTTCGATCGAATCGAGGGGCAGGGTGAAGTCCTCGCCCGGAGCCGGGAAGGAGTTGAGCAGGTCGGCGACTTCCAGGGCCATGGGAACGGAGGGTCCTCTCGTGCGCAGCGGCGGGAGGCATGTGCTGGAGGCAACTGCACGGGCATGCCGAAGCGGCATGCCGGTGGCGTCGGCCAGTACACCCCGTGATGGGATCACGACACGGCGTGAACTGCCAACACCCCGTCGATGGGGCATGGGCCAGAATTCGCCAATGACGCGAAAGCTGCCGCACCGACGGTCAGTTCGTGCCAACGATGGCATGCGAACTACCTCCGCGTCCGGCTGACACACCGGCGGACTCGCGGCTCGGCCTGCTCGGTTCGCCGTGTGGTGACGGCGAACCGGTTGTCCGTGGGGACTCCGGCGTATCAGCTACCCGGTCCGGTGCGCCCCGGGGCGCACCGATCGTGCGGGGCGGGAGCGAGTTGCGACCCGCAAGTTGGCCCCGGCCCGACGCCCCGGACAAGGTTCGGGCCCCGATCGTCACGGGCGGCCACCTGCGGCCATTCGCGGCAACGCGCCGTCACACAACCGCAATTGCGGCTTCACCCCACCCGGACCACGACGGGCCCTCTGTAGGTTCCGCATCGGTCTGTCCGCCGGAGTCGTTCTGGCGGGGGCGTCGGGCGGGCCGTCAGGGCGCCGGGCTCTGCGCGCCCTCGACGTCGGCGAGCAGTTTGCGCAGGAGCCCGTCCAGGGTGGCCCGTTCCTCGCCCGAGAGGGCGGAGAGCAGCGCGGTCTCGTTGGCCGCGTGGTCGGTGAAGGCGGCGTCCACGAGGGCGCGTCCGGCCGCGGTGAGGGCGATGCGGACGCTGCGCCGGTCCGCCGGGTCGGTGTGGCGTTCCACCAGGCCCGCCGATTCCAGCCGGTCGATCCGGCTGGTCATGCCGGCCCGCGACATCAGCAGCAGCGCGGCGAGTTCGGAGGGCATCAGTTCGTACGGTGCGCCGGAGCGGCGCAGGGTGGCGAGAACGTCGAACTCGCCGCGATGGAGGCCGTGTTGCTTGAACACCTCTTCGACGACCCGGCCCGCGAGCAGCGCGAGGCGGCCGAGGCGGCCGACGGTGCCGACCGCCGCCAGGTCGAGGTCCGGGCGCTCCCGGCTCCACTGGTCGAGCATGACGTCCACGTGATCCATGGGGGCATGTTATTCGATGAGAGATAGTTAGACGTAGTACTATCAGCCATGGAACTATCTGAGCGCTCGCTGTGGGGAGAGGCCAATGACGTTGATCGGACCGGAAGCCGTGGTGGTACGGGGCGACGAAGCCGAGACCGTCGGAATGCTCGGCGGCAAGGGGCGGCTGCTGGCGGACTCCAGCGCCACCGGCGGCGCCCTGAGCACCCTGCGCGTCACGCTGGGGCGCGGCAGGGACGGCGCCACTCCGCACTACCACGGGGGTTCCTCGGAGCTGTTCTTCGTCGTCGACGGCTCGGCCCGGGTGCTGGTCGGGAACGAGGTGGTCACCGCCCGGAGCGGCGACCTCGTGGTGGTGCCGCCCCATCTGCCGCATGCCTTCGCGGCGGCGCCGGACTCCGGGGCGGACCTGCTGATCGTGATCACCCCCGGGGTGGAGCGCTTCGACTACTTCCGCCTGCTGGAGCGGATCCGCGCGGGCGAGGCGACGGTCGAGGAACTGCTCGCCAAGCAGGACCTCTTCGACAACCACTTCCTGGAGTCGCCGAGTTGGCGCGACGCCCGGGAGGAAGCCGCCCGGTCCGAGCCGTAGACCGCCCGGCACCGAGCCCGGCCCGACACCTGGGGAGGAAACCCGTGACCGACACCCGCACCATCACCAACCCGCCCGGCCTGCACGACCCGACGCCGTTCGGCTACAGCCACGCCGCCTCCGCGCCCGGCGAACCGGTGTTCATCGCCGGCCAGTACGCCTCCGACGCCGGCGGTCAGGTCGTGCCCGGTGACTTCGCCGCCCAGGCGGAGCTCGCCCTCGCCAACCTGCGCACCGCGCTCGCCGGGGTCGGTCTCGGCTTCGAGCACGTGGTCCGGCTCGGCTCGTACATCGTCGACCACGACCCGGAGAAGCTGGCCGTCCTCGGCAAGGCCCTGGCCGGGGCCTGGGGCGACCGGCTGCCCGCGCAGACGCTCAGCGGGGTCGCCTCGCTCGCCCTGCCGGGGATGCTCTTCGAGATCGACGCGGTCGCCGTCCGGCCGACGGCGGGGGCAGCAGGCTGACCCACCCACGCACAGGGGTCCCACCGGTCGGCGGGACCTCTCGCCGTACCGCCGCCGTTCGAGCCGGTGCGGACCGCTCACATGGCCCGGGTCGCCGTGCACAGCCGCCGTTCCATGTCGGGGCCGTCGCTGAGGAACAGCACCCGCAGGGACGGCAGCAGGGCTCGGACCGCGCGTCGCGGTCCGAGCCCTGCCCCGTGCGGTGCCGCGCTGCGGCGGCGGTGCGTCAGCCCTGTACGGTGTCGCCGTCCGCCTGCCCGGCGCCCTCGGCCTTTTCTGCCTTCTCGCGCATCTTGCGCACCAGCTCTGCCTTCTGGTCGGCTGCACTCTGGCGGTCGAGGTTGCGGTGCGGACCGTTGTTCTGCCGTTCGGCGCGGGACTGCCTCTTGCGCTGGCCGCCGCCCATGCCCACGGGGTTGTTGATGTTCTTGCTCACGGTTGTGGGTTCTCCCGGTGGTGAAGTGAAGTGGTCTACGGATTCATCGGTGGGGGACGGGCGGCGACGTCGAAGGACGTCAGCAAGGGCCCGTCACGCGCTCACTCGTAAATCGGCGTCTGGAAGAACATGAGAAAGACATTACCCGGTTCCGTCGGCCCTGCACACCAGCCTCTTCGCCGCCCCTGCGTCGGCCGGGCCTTCGGCGAGCGCCCGGGGCCGGCCGGTTCCTTCCCTGGGATCCCACACCCTCGGCGTCGCCTCAGCCCAGGGCCCGGTCGAGGTTGAAGGCGGCGCTGATCAGCGACAGGTGGGTGAACGCCTGCGGGAAGTTGCCCAGTTGCTCGCCGGTCGGGCCGATCTCCTCGGCGAACAGGCCGAGGTGGTTGGCGTAGGTGAGCATCTTCTCGAAGGCGAGCCTGGCCTCCTCCAGCCGGCCGGCGCGGGCCAGCGCCTCCACGTACCAGAAGGAGCAGATCGAGAAGGTGCCCTCGGAGCCGCTCAGGCCGTCCGGGCTGGTGTCGGGGTTGTAGCGGTACACCAGGGAGTCGGAGACCAGGTCCGCCGTGAGCGCGTCCAGGGTGGAGAGCCACTTGGGGTCGGTGGGCGAGACGAACTTGGCCATCGGCATCATCAGCAGCGAGGCGTCGAGCTCGCCGCCGTCGAGGGACTGGACGAACGCCCCCCGTTCGGCCGACCAGCCGCGCCGCATGATCTGCTGGTAGATCGCGTCCCGGGACTGCCGCCAGCGGGGCAGGTCGGCCGGCAGGCCGCGGCGGTTCGCCATCCGGATCGCCCGCTCCAGCGCCACCCAGCACATCAGCCGCGAGTACACGAAGTCCCGGCGGCCCGCGCGGGTCTCCCAGATGCCCTCGTCCGGCTGGTCCCAGTGCTCGCAGAGCCAGTCCGCCACCGCGCCGACGTCCTCCCACCCGGCGCTGCTGATCGGCTGCCCCCACTTGTCTGACAGGTAGACGGAGTCGATCATGGCGCCGTAGATGTCGAGCTGGAGCTAGCCGGTCGCGGCGTTGCCGACCCGGACGGGCGCCGAGCCGAGGTGGCCCTCCAGGTGCGCCAGCTCGTACTCGGGCAGTTCGCCGCGCCCGTCGACGCCGTACATGATCTGCAGCGGGCCGCCCGCGCCGGCGGTGCCGGACATGCGGTCGCAGAGGAAGCCCATGAACGCCTCGGCCTCCGTGGTGAACCCGAGGCGCAGCATGGCGTAGACGCAGAAGGCGGCGTCGCGGACCCACACGTACCGGTAGTCCCAGTTGCGTTCGCCGCCGATCCGCTCGGGCAGGCTGGTGGTCGGTGCGGCGACGATCGCGCCGGTCGGCGCGTAGGTGAGCAGCTTCAGCACCAGGGCGGAGCGGTGCACCATCTCCCGCCACCGCCCGTGGTAGCGCGACCCGGCCAGCCAGCGGCGCCAGAACCGGACGGTCGCCTCGAACTGCTCCTGCGCCTCGGCGCACGCGCACGACCGGGTCGGGACCTCGTCGCCGATCCGGTCGAGGGCGAACACGACGGACTCGCCTTCGAGGAGCTTGAAGTGCGACCACACGTCGAGGCCGTCGCTCTCCAGCGGCGCGGTGGCGGTCAGCGCGAGCGTCAGCGACGGCGAGCGGAACACCGCCTCGTGGCCGTCGAGGTGCACGGTGTGTTTCTCGGCGCCGTAGCCGAAGCGCGGGGCGATGCGCGCGGTGAAGGGCAGGACTCCCCGGACACAGATCACCCGCCGGATCAGCCGGTGCCGGGCCGTTTCGGGCGACTCGTCGACGACGGGCATGAAGTCCTGGATCTCCGCGACGCCGTCGGTGGCGAAGAAGCGCGTGATCAGCACGTTCGTGTCCGGGAAGTAGAACTGCCGGGTGCGCGTGGGCACGTCGGCGGCCAGCTGGAACGACCCGCCGCGGTCGGCGTCGAGGATGGCCCCGAACACGCTGGGCGCGTCGAAGCGCGGGCAGCAGTACCAGTCGATGGTGCCGTTCGTGCCGACCAGGGCGGCCGTGCGGAGATCACCGATCAGGCCGTGTTCGGAGATCGGTATGTAGCGGTGGCTGCCCGCCTGCCCGAAGCCATTGGTGTCGAACGCCATGTCGGCCTCCCCGCCGCTGCGACGCGGACCCGGAGATGGAACCTCGCCTCTCATCGTAGAGCGCCGCTTCGTGGATCCCCGGTCGAGTCCGCCCCTGGCGCACCCGCCGTGCGCGGCCGTGTACCGGGCGTTACGGTCAAGAGCAGGTCAACGACGCTCAAGTCCCGCGCCCAGGAGGTTCCCGTGGCAGCCGACGCCGTGCAGGTGGCACCCGAGGTGTACAAGGTCCTCTTCGAGAACGACAGGGTCCGGTTGCTGGAGGCCCGGCTCGGGCCCGGCGTCACGACCGGCATGCACCACCACCGTGCCAACCTCGTCTACAACCTCGCGGACGGGGAGGTGGTCTTCACCGACGAGTCCGGCGGCACCACGGCGGCCTCGCTCACGGCCGGCGGGACGATGTGGTCCCCGGCGGTGAACCACTCCACGCACAACAGCGGAACCACCGAGGTCCGCTCGCTGCTGTTCGAGCTGAAGTAGCTGAAGTAGCTGAAGGAGCCGAAGGAGCCGGCGTGGGTGAAGCGCCTGACAGCCCGCCGTGGCGGCCGGCTGTTGCGGCCAATCGGTTGAACCTGTACCGCCCGCGTTATTCCTTCCCCCGGTGAGCCGAGGCGTTCCTGACATCTTGTTGGGCGTCGATCCCGGTGCAACGCCGTGCTGTATCGGCCTCGACGACGGCCTCCACAGCGGCTCCCGGAAGGTGTGACCATGCAGGCACCCCCCACCGACAGCACCATCGCGCGTCCACCGCAGCAGTCCGGCTCCGGGAGACGGGTCACGCAGCCGTACCTGCTGCCGCCCGTCGTGGGCAGTGCGTGGTGGATCTGGGGCCTGGCGGGGGCGCTCTTCGCCGTCTACACGACGCTGTCCGTGCGGATCCACGAGCGGATGCTGTCCAACAGCTACGACCTGGGCATCTTCGAGCAGGTGGTCCGCTCCTACGCGGACGGGCACCTGCCCGTCTCCGAGCTGAAGGCGCCCGGCTTCCCCATCCTGGGCGACCACTTCTCCCCGGTCCTGGCGCTGGTGGCCCCGTTCTACTGGGTCTGGCGCACCCCGGAGACACTGCTCGTGGTGCAGGCCGCACTCGTCGCGGTCGGCATGGTGCCGCTGGCCTTCTGGGCCCGACGCGCGCTCGGATCGGGGCCCGCCGCGGTGATCGGCGTCTGCTACGGCCTGTCCTGGGGGATCGCCAGCGCGATCGGGTTCGACTTCCACGAGGTGGCCTTCGCCGTCCCGCTGCTGGCCTTCTCGCTGGCCGCGCTCGGCGACAACAGGCCGCGTGCGGCGGCGTGTTGGGCGCTTCCGCTGCTGCTGGTGAAGGAGGACCTCGGGCTCACGGTGGCGGTGATCGGCCTGCTGATCGCCCGGCGGGGGAGCCGGAGGCCGGGGTTCGTCACGGCCGCGGCCGGGGTCGCCGGGTCGCTGTTCGCCGTCCTGGTGGTCCTGCCGGCCTTCAACCCGAGCGGCGACTTCGCCTACTGGTCGTACGTCGACGGCTCGGGCGAGGGGCCGCACGGTGGCCCGGGCGGCGGACCCGACACGGACACCGTCGTGGCGGGCCTGCTGTACAAGGCGACGATCGGCCTGATCACCCCCGAGGCCAAGGCGACGACGCTGGTGCTCCTGCTGGCCATCACCCTGTTCCTGGCGCTGCGCTCCTCGCTCGTGTGGGTCGCGCTCCCGACGGTGGTGTGGCGGTTCTTCTCGGCCAACGCCTTCCACTGGGGCACCGGCTACCACTACTCGCTGGTGCTGATGCCGATCGTCTTCGCCGCCTTCGTGGAGGCCCTGGCCGCCCGGCGCGCACGGGAGGGCAGCGTGCGGCGCCACCTCCTGGGAGCGGCGGCGGTCTGTCTGTTGCTGCTGCCGCAGTTCCCGTTCTGGCAGTTGGTCCAGCCGGTCACCTGGCGGACCGACCCGCGGCTCGCCGTCGCCCGGCGGCTGATGGACCGGATCCCGGACGGCGCCACCGTCCAGGCCTCCACGCTCCTCGTGCCGCAGCTCACCAACCGCACCACCGTCGGCCTCTTCGGCTGGGAACCCAGCCGGCCCGACTCCCAGTGGATCCTTGTGGACACCTGGATGCCGTGGAACAAACGCTGGCCGCTGACGGTCGAGATCGAGCAGAACCGCCTGAACTGGCACCGCGCGCACGGGTACCGCGACGTCGCCCACGAGGACGGCTACGTGCTGCTGACCCGGACCGGCTGAGCGGCGGGCGACCGCCGGCCCCGAGGACTCCGGACGGTCGGGGAGCCTCGGGGCCGGTGCGGTGGCCGGTGTGGGTTCAGACGGTGGCCGGTGCGGCCTGTTCGGCGAACTTCCGGTTGGCCAGGGTCTGTTCACGGTAGAGCCGGGGCAGGTCGGCGGTGGCGAGCAGGCGGTCGCAGGCGTCCAGGGACGCGCGCGCGTCCCCGACCCAGTACGCCGTGATCGAGTACTCGAAGAGCAGCCCCCAGCGGTAGACCCAGGGCTCCGTGAACAGCCAGTCGTTCGGTACGCCGCGGTCCAGGCCGGCCCGGGCGAACGCGTGCGCGGCCTGGTACCGCCCCATCAGGCGCAGCCGGGACGAGAGCTGGTAGCAGGCCTCCAGCCGTTGCGGCCGGCTCTCCCAGGCCTGGAGCAGGGCGTCCATGGCCGAGGGCCAGTCGCCGGCGTCCGCGGTCAGCACGCCGACCTGGAGCAGCGCGTAGTAGACCTCCTCCGCCCAGCCGCCCATCCGCGCGCGCCGCCGGTACAGCTCGATCGCCTCGGCGGTGCGCCCGAGGTCGCGCATCGTCTGGGCGAGGTAGAAGACCGCGCGGGCGTTGCCGGGATCGCGCTCCAGGTCCTGCCGGAGCAGGCGGGCGTCCCGTTCGAACTTGTCGGCGCGCGAGCCGCCGTCGGCGAAGTGCTCGATGACCAGCGCGTCGAGGTCGGCGGTGCGGTCGTGCTGGTCCGTCGTCAGGTACTCGTGGGTCGAGCCCTCGTAGCGCCACTCGACGGTGCCGCTGACCAGCCGCTTGATCCGGTACTCCAGATCGGCGGGGTGGCGCAGCATGTAGGAGTCGGCCGTGAGCTCGGGCAGCGGGCCGTCCTGCCGCACGACCATGTCGGCGTCGATCAGCAGCAGGTAGTCGGCCTTGCCGCGGGCGTGGCGGATGTTGAGCGTCCGGTTGTGGCCGAAGTCCGTCCAGGCCTCCTCGTGCAGCTCGCCGGGGATCCCGGCCAGCGCACGGCGGATCAGCTCCTGGGTCCCGTCGGTGGATCCGGTGTCGGAGATCACCCAGGTGTCGACGAGGCCGCGCACCGACGCGAGGCAGCGTTCGATGACCGCCGCCTCGTCCTTGACGATCATGCACAGGCAGATGGTGGGCTTCCGGCCACCGGAACGGGACGGGCCGGGGGCGGATGCGATGGGAGGGGAGTTGTCAGGTCGTGCCACAACGGCCTCTCGGGATGGGGGCGGCGGGCTGCGGAGCCGAGCGCGGACCAGGTGCGGCCGGTCGTGCCGGTCCGGCCCGCGCATCGCGCTGGCGATGCTATTTCGGGCCCGCTCCGGTTCCGCGGTCCAACACGGTGTCAGGCCAACGGGGCCGGGCCATTCGTGTGGTCACTGTGGGCCGGGCCGGTGACACTCCGGTCCGTCGCCGCCCGGAAGTGCCGTTTCCCGAGGTCAATGGCGGTCACCAGGCGGGGTCACTTCATCCTGCCGATCTCCGATGGACGAGGAGTACTGGGTGTCCTCACACCAAACGCAGATCCGGAAGGCCGCGGTGCCGAACCGCCGCAAACAGCGCGCCGCAGGGGCGGCGCTTCTCATCGCGGCCGTCGTGTCGACCAGCGGCACGGCCTTCGCCGGCGGGATGCACCTCCACTTCCCGCACCCGAGCCACCAGATGTACGGAAACCACGGCGAGGACGGCTGTCCGCCGGGCGAGCACGACTCGTGGGGCGGTGAGCAGTCCCCTGACGGCGGCGAGCAGGGGCCGAGTGGCAGTGAGCAGGGGCCGGACGGTGGTCTGCCGTCGGCCGACGGTGTCCACGACATGGTGCACCAGCTCGCCGGGTCGATGCTCCAGTCGGGCGCCCCGGGCCGGTCGTTCCGTGACGGCGGCGAAGACCACGGGGACCACGGAGAGAACGGCGACCACGGCGAGCACGCCCACGACGGTCACCACGGCGACCACGGCCATGTGATCGAGTGCGTCGGCCCGACGGGTCCCACGGGTCCGACCGGCCCCGCCGGCGAGGGCGTCACGGGTCCGACCGGCCCCGCCGGCGAGGGCGTCACGGGTCCGACCGGCCCCGCCGGCGAGGGTGTCACGGGCCCGACCGGCCCGACCGGTCCTCCCGGTGAGGGCACCGGGGTCACGGGCCCGACGGGCCCCGCCGGCAACAACGGCAACACCGGGCCGGCCGGAAACACGGGCCCTGCGGGCAACACCGGTCCTGCGGGCACCAATGGCAGTACCGGTCCGACCGGTCCTGCCGGTTCGAGCACGGGCGTCACGGGTCCGACGGGTCCTGCTGGTACCAACGGCACCAACGGCGTCACGGGTCCGACGGGTCCTGCTGGTACCAACGGCACCAACGGTGTCACGGGTCCGACGGGTCCTGCTGGTACCAACGGCACCAACGGTGTCACGGGTCCGACGGGTCCTGCTGGTACCAACGGCACCAACGGCGTCACGGGCCCGACGGGCCCGGCCGGTGCGACCGGCAACACGGGTCCCGCCGGCCCGTGCGAGTCCATCGACTCGGCGACGACGGGGTCAGGAATGATCATCTACACCGGGGTGGTCAAGAACGGCACCGTCCAGGTCGGCAGCCAGCCGCTCAACGGCCCGAACGCCGACGTGACCACCTGGTCGACCCCGCCGGCACTCCCCACGGGCCACGGCCCCGCCTGTGGTGTGGCCATCGCGGACCACGGCAACACCCTCCAGGTGGAGGCCATCACCACCGACGGCACGGTGTACCGGACCTTCTGCAGCTTCGCGACCGGTAGCACCCCCGTCGACTGCGTGACCGGCAACCCGGGCTGGACGCTGATCAGCGCCCAGCCCGCCAGGCTGCGCTCCGGCGCCCCGCCGTTCGGCGCCGAGGCACGGCTCCGCTCCGGATCTGCCGAGCGGCGCTCGATCACGGTGGCCTGGGAGCCGTACGTCCGCCGTACGTCCTGACCTCTGCGATCCCCACGACTGCACCGACACGCCCGCCCCCGGCCACCGCGCCGGGGGCGGGCGTCGCCGTTCCGTTGCGCGCCTACGCCTGGACGATGACGAACTCGCCTTCGCCGACGGGTTCTTCGAAGGCCGCGTAGTAGCGTTCGAGGAGCTCGTCGGGGACGGTGACGCTGTTGGCGTCGCTGCGCCGGTTGCGGTGCGTGAGGCGGCGGTGGAGGGTTTCGAGGTCGGCCCGGAGGCGGACGAGTTCCCACCGGCAGCCGTGGCTCTCGATCGCCGCCTTGTAGCGCTCGCGCGTGGCGCGGTTCCAGAAGCTGTAGTCGATGACGACGGGGCGCCTCGCCTTCATGAGACGGATCAGCTCGTCCCAAAGGCCCTTCTCGGCGGCGGACTTGAGCCGGTCGTACGCCGCCGGGTCGAGGTCGGCGGCGTCGCGGCCTCCGGTGCGGGTCCACACCACCTCGTCGATCGACAGGCGGGTGAACCCGCGGCGTTCGAGGGCTCGCGCGTACGTGGTCTTGCCGGAGCCCGGGAGGCCGCACATCATCACGACCAGGCCGCGCTCCGTGCCGTCGAGGTGTGGCAGGACGTCCCGGTCATCGATGCGGGGGTCGGGGGAGGGGGTGCGCACGGGCGGTCCTCGTTTCCGCGGTCGATCATGAACGAGGTCAGTCTCCACTGCCCGGTGCCGATCGGGCAACGGACTTACCGCACACGCGTGTTCAGCCCGATCGGGGAGTCGTCGCGCCGGGTGTGCCGAGGACGCGGGTGGTGAAGGCCGCGAGCTGTGCCCGCAGGTCCTCGCGGGGCGTCTGCCGTTCGCCCGCCAGGTGTTCGACGAGGTCCGCGCGGGTGGCCGCGAGCAGGGCGTGGGCGGTGAAGCCGGGGTCGGCCAGGCCCGGGAGCCGGTGCAGGAGGTCGCGGAGGAGGGTGTGCCACTGCTCGTAGTGGTCCGTCCGGTACGGGCTGTCGGCGCCGGTGCCCTCCAGGGCCAGCGCGAGGTGCCGGTTGTCGAGCTTGAAGCACAGCAGTGCGTCGAGGAGGGCGGGGACGCGCTCGGCGGGCGGGGTGGCGGGGCCCAGTGGCGGCGGGCCGGATTCGACGGCGGCCGCGAGGGGTTCGAGGCGCGCGCCGTAGAGGGCCCGGATGAGGCCGGTGCGGTCGCCGAAGGCGCGGAAGAGCGTGCCCTTGCCGACGCTGGCCGCGTCGGCGATGTCGGCCATGGTGACGTCCTCGGGGCTCAGGCAGTCGGCGAAGAGGGTGTCGGCGGCGGCGAGGGCGGCGGCCCGGTTGCGGGTCGCGTCCTTGCGGGGCTTGCGCTCGGGCACGGTCGTCCTCCGGTGGGTGGCAGGGGTCGGTTGCGAAGCGGACCGACGGTCCGTATCTTTCGGTGAAGCGGACCGCTGGTCCGTATCGTACGCGACGGAGGGACGAGACCCATGCCCGCGAACACCCGGCCGGCGGAGCTGTACCGCCACGGCCTGCGCCTGCTGCTGGACAAGGACATCGATGCCTGGGTCGGCCTGTGGGCCGAGGACGGCGTGATGGAGTTCCCCTTCGCGCCACCCGGCTGGCCGCGACGACTGGAAGGGAAGGAGGCTGTCGCGGACTACATGCGCGGCTACCCGGACCACATCGACCTGCACGGCTTCCCCGACCTGCGGATCCACGAGACCGCCGACCCGGAGACCATCGTCGTGGAGATGCGGGCCGTGGGCCGCGTCGTGCAGGGCGACGGCCCCTTCGAGATGACGTACATCGCCGTCGTGACCGTCCGGGACGGACGGTTGGCCGTCTACCGCGACTACTGGAACCCGCTCGCCGTGCGGCAGTCGGGCCTGGACTTCGCCGGGAGCGTCGCCCGATGACCGCCGCCACCCTCGTCACCGGCGCGACCGGCACCACCGGCAGCCGGACGGTCGCGCGACTGCTCGCCGCCGGACACCGCGTCAGGGCCGCGTCCCGCCGCGCGACTCCGCTGCCCGGCGCGGAGCCGGTGCGCTTCGACTGGTACGAGCCCGCCACGTTCGAGGACGCCCTCACCGGGGCGGACCGCGTCTACCTCGTGCCGCCCGTCGGCGAGCCCGACCCGGCGTCCGTCATGCTGCCGTTCCTCGGCCGGGCCCGCGCCGCGGGTGTACGGCGGGTCGTGCTGCTCGGCTCGTCGGCCGTTCCGGAAGGCGGTCCGGCGGTGGGGGAGGTGCACCGGGCGCTGCCCGGCCTGTTCGACGAGTGGGCGGTGCTGCGGCCCTCGTGGTTCATGCAGAACTTCACGGGCGAGCACCTCCACGCCCGCAGCATCCGCGAGGACGGCGTCATCCGCACGGCGGCCGGGGACGGGCGGGTCGGATTCGTCGACGCCGACGACATCGCCGCCGTCGCCGTCCATGCCCTCACGGACGACCGCGTGCCCGATGGCGACCTCGTCCTGACCGGCCCGGAGGCGCTGAGCTACGACGAGGTCGCCGCGATCGTCGCCGAGGTCACCGGACGTCCGGTGGTCCATCACCACCTGACGCACGACGAGTTCCGGGACCACCTGGCCGCCGGGATGCCTCGCGAGTTCGCCGAGCTGCTCGCCGGCATGGACGGCGCGATCGCCGGGGGAGCGGAGGACCGCACGACCGACACGGTGCGGCGCCTGACCGGCCGCCCGCCGACCGGCTTCCGGGTCGTCGCCGAACGGGAGTTGACGCGAGGGCGGTGATCCCGCGCCTCAGGCGCCTGCAGCGGGCTCCGTGAGCGCGCGCGTGGCCCGGCGGGCGGCGGCGAGGACGTCGCTCGGGTCCGTGGCGGTGGGCTTGGCGGCGAGCAGGGCCGCGCCGGCGGTGTCGAAGGCCATCACCAGCAGGAGTCGGTCCTGGGGGCCGGCGTCCTCGGGGGCGAGGAGGTCGATGACGCGGTCGAACGCCGCGCGGACGTCCTCGCCCTTCTGGGCCAGGCGCCGCATCAGGGGCTGGTTGGCGTGCGCGAGGAGCATCGCCTGGAGGTGCTGCGGGGTGGTGCCGTCCAGCCAGCGCAGCGCGGCCCGCTGCGGGAGGTCGGGCGTGCGCGGCTGGGCGGTGATCCACTCGACGAGTTCGTCCAGGTCGCGGCGGCGCTCGGACATCAGGCTCGCGACGATGTCCTCCTTGCTGCGGAAGTGGTAGTACAGCGACGACCGCGTGAGCCCGAGGGCCTCGGTGAGGTCCCGGGTGGTGGTGGCCTCGTAGCCCTTCTCGGTGAACAGCCGCAGCGCGACGCGCAGGATCTCGGCGCGCGTCTCGGCGCCGGAGCGCCGCTCGGTTCCGCTGGTGGGGGCCATGGTCTTCCTCTCCTTCGTCGCAGCGGTCCCATCCTATCCACTTACCGAGCGCCCGCTCGGCCTTGCTTACCGAGCGCCCGCTCGGCTACCGTCACTTACCGAGCGCCCGTTCAGTAAATGGCTGAACGGGTGGCCGTCCGCCATGAGCGAAGGAGATCCCCATGGAGACCACGAAGGCCCCGACGAGCAGGCCCCGCATCGCCGTCATCGGCGCGGGGCCCGCCGGACTGACCTGCGCCCGGGTGCTGCAACTGCGCGGCATCGACGTCACGGTGTACGACGCCGACGCGTCCGTCGACGCCCGCGACCCCGGCGGCACCCTCGACCTGCACGCCGACTCCGGGCAGATCGCGCTGGAGGACGCCGGGCTGATGGAGGCGTTCGCCGAACTCGCCCGGCCCGAGGGGCAGGCCAAGCTCCGGCTCGACCACCGCGGCGCCGTGCTCGCCTCGTTCGTCCCCGACGAGGGGGACGTCGCGGCGCCCGAGATCGACCGCGGCGAGCTGCGCGCGATGCTCGCCGCCCACGTCGAGCCCGGCACCGTGCGCTGGGGCCGCAAGCTCGTCGCGGCGGTGCCACTGGGGGAGGGGCAGCACCGGCTGGAGTTCGCGGACGGCGCCTCGGCCGAGGCGGACCTGGTGATCGGGGCCGACGGCGCGTGGTCCCGCGTGCGGCCGCTCGTCAGCGACGCGGTGCCCCGGTACAGCGGGGTGACGTTCCTCGAAGTCCGCTTCGACGACGTCGAGCGCCGCCACCCCCGGGTCGCCGAACTCGTCGGCGACGGGCACGTGTTCGCGAACAACGGCAACGGTCGGGCGATCATCGTCCAGCGCAACGGCGGCGACCGCGTCCGCGGCTACGTCGGCATCCGCGCAGCCCTCGACTGGCACGTCGCCGCCGGTGTCGACCCGGCCGACGCCGAAGCCGTCCGGGGCTTCCTGCGGGCGGAATTCAGCGACTGGGCCGAGGAGTTGCTGCTCCTCGTGACGGACGGCGACGGCGGCTGCGTCAACCGGCCGCTCCACGCCCTGCCCGCCCCGCTCGCCTGGGAGCACGTCCCCGGCGTGACGCTCGTCGGCGACGCGGCCCACCTCATGTCGCCCTTCGGCGGCCACGGCGCGAACCTCGCCATGCTCGACGCGGCCGAACTGGCCCGCGCGATAGCCGAGGAGCCCACACTCGACGCCGCCGTCATCCGGTACGAGACGGCCATGTTCGCCCGCTCCGGCCCGCTCGCCGTCGGCGCCAACGAGGCGCTGGAGCGGTTCTTCGCCTCGGGCTCCTACATCCCGGACCACGCCGCCGAGCACCAGGAGTACCAGCGCGCCGCGGCGGCGTACCGCGACCGCCAGGCTGGTTAACCGTCCGCCTCCCCGCCGAGGCGCTGGAGCAGGTCGAGCAGGGTGGCGCGGTCCCCGGGCGGCAGGGGGGCGAAGCACTCGGCGAGCACGTCGTCGGCGACCCGGTGCCCGGCGGCGAGGACCTGCTCGCCGGCCGGGGTGAGGTGGTGCTCGATGCGCCGCCCGTGCCCCGGCCGGCGCTCCACCAGGCCCTGGGCCGTCAGGCGGCCGGCGAGCGTGCCGAACGCCTGCTCGCTCTGGAAGGTCGCCGCGGCGAGCGCGCGGGCGGACGCCCCGGGCGAGCGGCCGATCGCCCGCAGGGCGTCCCACTGGGCCAGCGTCGTGCCGACGGCGGCCAAGGCGGTGTCGAGCGCCCGGTGCTGCCGGTACTGCGCCTGCTTGACCGCTCGTCCGAGAACCTGCAGCTCATCATGCATGGGGCGAGTCTAGGCCGGGTCCGCCCGATAACCAAGCTAGCTTATATAAAGATATTTAGTTACCCTGAGGTCATGACCCTCTTCCGCACCACCGTCATGTACGGCGACCTTCCCCTCACCCTCTCCGAGGCCGGCCGCGGCAGGCCGGTCCTGCTGCTGCACGGCGGCGGAGGCCCGCACACGGTGGCGGGCCTCGCCGAGCACCTCTCCCGCAACGCGCACACCATCGCGCCGACGCACCCCGGCTGGAACGGCACACCCCGCCCCGACTGGCTGGCCGGCGTCGACGACCTCGCCCTCTTCTACCTCCGCATGCTGCACGAGCGGGGGCTGGAGGACGTCCTGGTCGTCGGCTCCTCACTGGGCGGCTGGACCGCGGCCGAGATGGCCGCGCTCGACACCACCGGGATCGTCACCGGCGTCGTCCTGATCAACGCCGTCGGCGTGCGGATCGAGGGCGAGCCGATCACCGACTTCTTCGCCCTCGACGCCCGCGCCGCCGCCGAACACTCCTGGCACGACCCCGACCGCTTCTTCGTCGACCCGGCCGGCCTCTCCGCCGACCAGGTCGCCGCCCACCAGGCCAACATCGCCACCATGCGCGTCCTCGCCGCCGACCCCTACATGCACGACCCCAAGCTGCTCCACCGCCTCCCGCGCGTCGAGGTGCCCGCCCTCGTGCTGTGGGGCGAGAGCGACCGCGTCGTCACCCCGGCCTACGGCGCGGCGTACGCGGACGCCTTCGGCGACGGGCGCTTCGAGCTCATCGCCGGGGCGGGCCACCTCCCGCAGATCGAACAGCCGGAGGCGACCTTCGCCCTGATCGACGCCCACCTGCACGGTGGGGAGTGACCTACGTCAACGCGCGCTCCAGGAGGGGGAGCAGCTGCTCCCAGTGGCGCTTCAGGCCGTCCGGATCGAAGGCCGAGGTGTCGGACATCGTGAAGCCGTGGACGGTACCGGGGTAGATCTCGGAGGTGTACGTGAGGCCGGCCGCGTCCAGGGCCCGGTTGAGCTCGGCGAGGGCCTCGGGGGTCAGGTCGCTCGCGGCGTGGCCGAGGTGGACCTCGGCGGCGATGGCTGACAGGAGGCGGTGCAGGCCGTCCGGCCCCTCGGCGACCACCGGGCCGTGGAATCCGGCGACGGCGGCGACCTGCCCGGGGTGGGCCGAGGCGGTGCGCAGCGCGAGGAGGCAGCCGAAGCAGTAGCCGGTCACGGCGACCGGTCCGGCGGCGACCTCGGGCCGGGCGGTGAGGAAGCGGACGAAGGCGTCGGCGTCACGGAGCGTCGGTTCCGTCGTGTGCGTCCGGACCAGGGGCATCAACTGCCCGACGATTCCGTCCCGGGCGTCATCGCCGATGTACTCGGGGAGCTCGACGACGGGCGACGGGCCCTGCCGGTAGAAGAAGTTGGGCACGAGCACGTAGTAGCCGTGCCCGGCCAGCTCGCGGGCCATCTCCTGGATCACCGGGCGGATGCCGAAGGCGTCCGGGTACATGAGCACCCCGGGGTGCTGCCCGTCCTGCTCGGGGAAGGCGGCGAAGGCGTCGGCCCGGCCGTCGGGGGTGGGGATCAGCAGTGTCGCGGTACGGGTGGACATGAAGTCTCCTGTCGTGGTCGGTGCTTCGAACCCGAGGTCGAACACGACGGAGGAGGGGCCCGCGCGCAAGCGCCGGGCCTTCGGTCGAACTGCGGGCCCGTGCCGGCCCGTCCGGCGCTCAGCGGAGCGCCGGGGCAGCAATCCGTGTGTGGCGCAAGGCCGTCCCGGTAGTCATCGCCGACAACCCTAGTGCGACGGGCGCCGCCGATCCACCGAACCGGGGACGGCTGTCGGATGCCTCCCGGTCGGTGACCACCGACCGTACCGCGGTGCCCGGACGGTACGGAACACCCGTACCGTCCGGGCGGGGAAGGCCGCAGGAGTCCGACGGCGGCCGGAGGCTAGCTAATCCTGGATCCCGGGCGTTGGGCGGGCAGGCCGCTGCGCTCGTTCTGGAGGTCCCACAACTCGCGGAAGCGGCCGCCCTTCTCGGCCACCAGCTGGGTGAAGGTGCCCTCCTGGAGGACCTTGCCGTCCTCCAGGACGACGATGCGGTCGGCGACGGCCACGTTCGTGAGCCGGTGCGTGACGAGGACGACCGCCCGCTCCTGCGCGACGGCGCGCAGGTTGCGGAAGATGCGGTGCTCGGCGCGCGGGTCGAGGGCGGCGGTGGGTTCGTCGAGGACCAGGAGGCCGGCCTCGCGGTGGAAGGCGCGGGCGATCGCGAGGCGCTGCCACTGGCCGCCGGAGAGTTCCTCGCCGCCCATCCACTCGACGGCCAGGAGCGTGGACAGGCCCCGGCGGAGCTTGGCGACGACCTCGGCCGCGCCGGAGGCCTCGGCGGCGCGCAGCACGGCGGCGTCGCCGTCGGCGGCGGGCTGGCCGAGGGTGATGTTGTCGCGGCAGGTGAGCGGCCACCGGGCGTAGTCCTGGGGGACGACGGCGACCTGGTGCCACAGGGCGTGCGGGTCGAGGTCGCGGGTGTCGTGGCCGTCCCACCGCACGGATCCGGCGGTGGGCAGGTAGAGGCCGGAGAGGAGTTTGGCGAGGGTGGTCTTGCCGGAGCCGTTCTCGCCGACGAGGGCCAGGATCTCGCCGCGTTCGACGTGCAGGTTCACGCCGTCGAGCGCCGTGCGTTCGGAGGAGGGGTAGGCGTAGCGGAGGTCCTCGACGGCGATGCGGCGCGGAGGCTCGGGCACCCGGTCGCCGCGCCGGGGGCGGTGGCCGCCGGCGGTGTCGAGGAAGGTGGACCAGTCGTCGAGGTACATGCCGGTGCGGAACAGGTCGGCGCCGTAGCCGACGATGCCGTGCAGGCTGGTGCCGACCGCGCCGAGCGCGAACACCGCCGCGCCGCCCTGGGGGAGGCCCATGCGGCCGGTGCTGACGAGCCACAGCATCGCCGCCCACACGAGGGCGGTGCCGAGCCCGGTGGCGGCGGCGCCGAGCACCGAGACGCGGGCGCTCTGCAGTGCGGCCCGGCGGGAGGTGGCGTCGAGGCGGCGGCCGACGTGCTCGTACTTCTCGAGCAGGAAGTCGCCCATGGT
Organism: Kitasatospora sp. NPDC059408; assembly: GCF_042751525.1. NCBI lineage: Bacteria > Bacillati > Actinomycetota > Actinomycetes > Kitasatosporales > Streptomycetaceae > Kitasatospora > Kitasatospora sp. NPDC059408. Next base: position 90,367 of record NZ_JBHYWI010000023.1, on the reverse strand, counting down.
GTCGGAGCGGATCTGGTCGGCGTTGCGTTTGACGTGGATGTACCAGCGCAGGTTGGCCATGATCCGGCGGTCGCCGATGGTGGCCCGGTTCGCGAGGAACTGGACCCGGGCGGCGCGCACCGACGCGAAGCCCTGCGGCAGCGCGGCGAGCACCAGCAGCGGGAGCAGGAGGGGGTGGAGGACGGTGAGGACGCCGGCGGCGCCGATGAGCGAGGCGACGGAGGCGATCAGGTTCTGCGCCTCGCCGACGATGTCGACGCACACGTCGGCGCCGCGGTCGGCGGCGTCCAGTTCGTCGTTGTAGCCGGCGGTGTCGTAGGCGGTGAGCTCGGCGGCGACGGTGGCGCGCAGGACGGCCGCCTCGGCCTCGCGGGAGATGCGCGGGGAGAGGTGGATGGTGATGGTGCGGATCGTGATGCCGAGCAGCGAGCGGGCGCCGGCCGCGGCCGCGATCACCAGGATCGACGGCGCGGCGTGCGCGAGCTTGTCGCCGACCCGGCCGGGGCCGAACAGGGCGGCGATGGTGCCGGTGGTGGCGAGCAGGCCGGTCGCGCCGAGGACGGCGGAGAGGACCTGGCAGGCGAGGAGCAGGGCGACGGAGAACCGGTCGATGCGCCAGCCGAGGCGGAAGGCGCGGACGACGAGCGTGGGCAGGCGGCGGGCCATCGCGCCGACGCTGATCGCCTCGATGGTCTCGATGCGGCGGCGGTCGGCCAGCCACGTGAGTTCCTCGTCGGCGTCGTCGGGGGCGTTGACGCCGTCGGCGGACCGCTGGGTCGGGGCGCTCATGCTCCCACCTCGCGGGGGTCGTTGAACACCGGGGTAGGGGGATTCACCACAGCTCCTCCAGGCGCGTGAACGGACGTGCGGAGCCGTCGCCGGGCAGCCCGAGTAGAGCCCAAATGGGCAAAGGGACAACGGAGTTGAGGCTGCACGGCGGGCGGCGGAGGTCCGATGATGGTGCTGTTCGAGCCCGTCGTTCAAGCGATTTGCTCCCGGGCGAGCCCGGGTCGAACGGGGTGTTTTCGAGCACCCGGCGGGAGGCCCGTGGAGCGGCGGGAAGCCGGGCGCGCAAGGCGCGGAGACGTCGGCGGGGGAGGTCGGACGGCGCCGCGGACCCGTCGCCGGATTCACTCGTTCGGCTGGTCGTGCGGCGCGCGCGGGGGCCCCGAACGCCACCGGGCCTGCCGTCCGTGGACGACAGGCCCGGTGGCGGTTCCCGGTCGGTCAGCCGATGCCGAACCAGCCGAGGACGGTCTGGCCCAGCAGGATCGTCGACATGAGTGCGACGCCGACGACCGCGACGGTGGCCACGACGCGGTAGCGGGGGCTGTTGGCCGCGTCGCCGAGGACGGACCGGCGGTTGGTGAGCACCAGGAGGTAGACCAGCACGATCGGGCTGATCAGGCCCTGGAGCACCTGGGTGCCGATCAGCAACTGGATGAGGTCCACCGGGGTCAGCGCCACGATGGCGCCGAGCGCGATCTGGGCGGTGAACAGCCCGAGGAACAGCGGCGCGTCGCGGAAGCTGCGCGACACGGAGCGCTCGACGCCCGCGGCCTCGCCGATCGCGTAGCTGGCGGAGAGCGGCACCACGGCGCCGGCCAGGGCGGAGGCGCCCATCAGCCCGAAGGCGAACAGCAGCTCGGCGCCGTGCCCGGCGACCGGCTTGAGCGCCTCGGCGGCCTCGGAGGCGGACTCCAGCGGGCCGGTGCCGCCGATGGCCGAGGCGGTCGCGATGATGATCGTCAGGCTGATCACGCACGCGAACACCGCGCCGAGCACGGCGTCCGCCCGGATCAGCTTGTAGTCGGCCGGCTTGGCACCGCGGTCGACGACGCCGGCCGCCGCGTAGAACTGCATGTACGGGCTGACGGTCGTGCCGATCAGCGCGACGGCCAGCAGGATGAAGTCCTTGCTGGGCTCCAGGTGCGGGACGACCAGGTGCTCGCCGACCTGCCCCCAGTCCGGGTGGCCCATGACCATGGCGACGGGGTAGGCGAAGAACGCCAGCGACATCACCAGGAAGATGCGCTCGGCCCACTTGTACGAGCCGAACAGCACCAGCGACCAGAGCAGGACGGCGGCCGGCGGGATGACCGCCCACTTGGGCACCCCGAGCAGCTCGAAGGCCGCGCCGATCCCGGCGAACTCGCTGACGACCAGCCCGGTGTTGGCCAGCAGCAGGCAGAACACGGCGAGCGCGGTGAGCCGCAGGCTGAACTGCTCGCGGATGAGCGCGCCCAGGCCCTTGCCGGTGTGCGCGCCGAGCCGGACGGCCATCTCCTGCACCATCACCAGGGCGATGGTGACGAGCACCATGAAGAACAGCGTCCCGTAGGTGAACTGGGAGCCGGCGCTGGCGTAGGTGGCGATGCCGGCGGCGTCGTTGCCGGCGTTGGCCGCGACCAGCCCGGGACCGGCCACCATCGCGACGGCGGCGATCCGGCGGAAGCCTCTTCGGCGTCCGGGCGAGGGCGTGGACGACCGCGGCTCGGCCGGCGCGGCCGCGGACGCGTCGGCGCCGGGGCGGGTGTCGAGGTCGCGGGTCACTTGAGGAGCCTCCGGAAGTGCAGGCGCCCGCGCTCGGGGAGCAGCGAGTCGAGGATGTCGTCGGCCAGGACCCGGCCGAGGGGGCGGTCGGTGTCGTCGACCACGAGCAGGGAGGTGGCGCGGGCCGCGACCAGGTGGTGGGCGGCCTCGGCGAGGCGGGTGTCGGGGCGGACGGTCACCGGCGGGCCGAACTGGGCCCGCCAGGCGACCAGGTCGGCGATCACGGTGGTGTCCTCGGCGACGGCGAGGTCGAACAGCGGGATGTCGCCGACCAGGACGCCGTCGTCGTCGAGGACGGTCACCGCGTCGATGTCGGTGCGGTGTTCGGCCTGCGCGGCGAGTTCGGCCCGCACCTCGCCGACGGTCTGGGCGGACTCGGCGGTGACGAGCAGGGTGGTCATCGCGCCGCCGGCCGTGCCCTCGCGGTGGGTGAGCAGGGAGCGCAGCTCGGCGGCCTCGGGCTCGGGCATCCGGGCCAGCAGGTTCTCGCGCTCGCCCGGGTTGAGGTCGCGCAGGGCGTCGGCGGCCTCGTCCGGCTCCATCTCGTCGACCAGCCGGGCGGCGTGCTCGGGCGGCGCCTCGCGCAGGAGGTTCTCCAGCTCGGCGGGCTCCATCTCCTCCAGGGCGTCCGCCGCGTGCTCCGGCTCCAGCCAGCCGAGCAGCTGCTGGCGCTCGTGGCGGCCGAGGTCCTCCAGGATGTCGGCGAGGTCGGCCGGGCGCAGCCGGTGGAGCGCGGAGCGGGAGGCGCGCAGCCTTACCTCGGCGGGGCCGTGGGTGGCCTGCTCGCCGAAGGGGGCGACGGACTGCCAGTCCAGGACGCCGTCCGGGGTGGGGCGGATCTGCCAGCGGCGCGGGCCGAGGCGGCGCAGGAGGGTGGGCAGCGAGACGTCGACGCCGACCAGGACGGTGCGGGCGGCGAGAGGGGCGAGGTAGAGGTCGGCGGCGCGGGTGACCTGGACGCCGTCGACGTCGACGAGCTGGTGATCCATCACGTCGCGGGCGAGCAGCACCTCGCCGGGCCTGCGGTTGAACTCGCGCAGGTCGACGCGGGAGGTGCGCAGCCGCACTCCGCAGGTGTGGATCCGCTCGACGGCGGTCGCCGCGATGAACGCGCGGCGCCGGCCTATGCGGATGATCAGGCCGGTGACGGGCGGGTAGGGCTCCGGCCCGTAGAGGCGGGCGACGACGTCGACGACGCGGCCCACCTCCTCGCCGGCCTGGTTGGTGACCGGGCCGCCGACCAGCCCGGCGAGCGAGACGAGCGACGAGCGGACGGCCTTGGTGACGGTGGTGCGGCGCTCGGCTTCGACCGTGCGGTCGCGAAGGCGCGCCGTGGCGGACGAGAACAGCGTGGTGGTGGCCATGGAGAAACCCCCCTTGCCCCGGCAGGACGGGACATCGGGCCGCCCGGTGGCATGGCGCTGCCAACCTTGACCGCAGGGCTCACCGGGCGCGCGCAGGGGCCTCCCGCGTCACGTGGACGCGAGGGGGGAAGCGGAGCGGACCCGGCAGGTCAGGGAAGGAGGAGCCGCCTGGAGCAGCGGAAGAAGGACGGCGGGAACGAAACGGTGAAGGGCCGACTATGGCCAGGACTTCCGTCCATCACGCCCCCTCCCGATCTCGGCCGCGATCCGGCGCCGCGGCGGCATGGCAGGGCGGACGGACGTCACCGCCCGATGCACCCCAACTCGTCAGAGCTTTGGCACTCCACGGCGTGTCCCCGGCCGGTTCGGGCGGGGAAGCCACTTGGGGTCACCCCTTGGGCCGGGGAGACCTGTCCTGATCCGGAGCGTCTCTCGACGGGTGGGATCAGTGGCCTGTGTCCGTGAAGACGCCTCACCGAACGAGGTGTCTTTTCGAATCCTTGACAGGATAGGGCCTTGCCATCCCTCCGGCATAACCCTTGACCTGAGCTTGACCCCGCCCCGACCAGCGGGGGAGCCGCCGGGCGCGCGTCGGGGCGCGCGCGAGCGGAGGCGTACGCGGGGGCCGGGAAGGCGAGAGGACCCGGGAGCGTAGCCTGCTCCCGGGCCCCTGTGTGCCGCCCAATTGCTCACACCGGCACGTTTAAGGGCCGCGGATCAGATTGAAACCGACGCGTTCTGCCGTTGAACTACCGTGCCACGGAGCGGCACAGGCAGGACTTGAACCTGCATTCGTCGATGTTCGTCCGCACCCGGTCGATCCGGTGTTCGGCGGCGAATGCTGAGACTGGAGCGAGAGTCTGAGTTTGACGGGGCCCGCCTCTGCCTGGCTTGGGCTACCCCGGCCGGTGGTGCCGGGGGGAGGATTTGAACCTCCACTGTGACCCCTGGGTCAGCTTCAACATCAGTGTCAGCTTTTTCGCACCGCGCGAGCGCCCCCATCCGGTCTCCCGGAGAGTTCTCGGCGCCGTTCGGTGCACCCGCCCGGCTCCCCGGACGGGTGATCAGGAGGCTACCTGAACAGGTAGCCGAAGACGGCGTCGCCCACGCGCTGGTCGGTGACCTCCACGGCGTTGGCCTCCTCGCGGGCGAACTTGACCGCCTGCTGGAGCTTCTCCACCCGTTCGGCGAGCTCGTTCACGCGCCGGGCGGGCAGGGCGCCGGAGAACTTGACGGTCGTCCAGTACCCGACCGGGACGTCCTCGTAGTAGACCTCGACCTGGGCCGGGTGCTTCTCGGTGGCCTCGGCCTTGACGTGGTTGCGCGGCACCTTCTTGGTCCGGATGGTGCGCACCGGTTCGGTCTTCCAGGAGTCGGTGGACGGGTCGAGGTTCCACGACTCGGAGGCGTCCAGCACCGGGAGCTTGCGCACGAAGGTGAACAGGTCGGTGAGCTGCTTCTCCAGGAAGAGCAGGTACGGGACGGGCACCTGGGCGAGCAGCACCTGGCCGTCCACCACCACGTCGGCGCGGGCGCCGAGGTTGGCCCAGTCCTTGGTGGCCGTCACGTCGAACAGCCGGGTGAGGGTCGTCGAGGTGGACCGCAGGATGTCCTCGGCCTTGAGCTGCACCCGGGTCGACTCCGGCGGCAGCTGCTCGCCCTCCTCGTCCTTGGGCTGGTAGGTGCGGGAGATCCCGGCCAGCAGCGCGGGCTTCTGCAGGTCCTGGTGGGCCTGGGTCAGCTCCTGGAAGGACTTGGACTTGACGCCTTTTTCGACGGCGATGATCTGGTTCAGCTTTGCCACGTCGAGGACGCTAGCAGTCCCGAACTGGTGCGCGATACCCAATTTATGACCAAGCGGCTTCCCTCGGACCGGGCCGGGCCGACGGGCCCGGACGGATGGGCCCGGACCGACGGGTCTGTACCGCGGCGTGTCCGGGGACAGCGGCGCGCCACTAAGGTATGGGCCCGTGACAGCATCGAACGGGGCAGTCGTCGGGGGTCGGTACCGGCTCCACGACCTCATCGGGCAGGGCGGCATGGGCCGCGTGTGGCGGGGGCGCGACGAGACCCTCGGGCGGGACGTCGCCGTGAAGGAGGTGCTCCTGCCGGCCGGCGTCGACGACGAGCACCGCGAGCAGCTCCTCCAGCGCACGCTGCGCGAAGCGCTCGCCGCCGCGCGGCTCAACCACCCGGGCATCATCACCGTGCACGACGTGGTCGAGCACGAGGGAGCGCCCGTGATCGTCATGGAGTACGTGACCGGCGCCTCGCTCGCCGCGCTGCTCGGCCGGGACGGCGCGCTGCCGGCGCGGCGGGTGGCCGAGATCGGCGTCGCGATGCTCAAGGCGCTCCAGCAGGCGCACGCGGCGGGGATCGTCCACCGTGATCTCAAGCCGGACAACGTCCTGTTGATGGACGAGCGCGTCATCCTCACCGACTTCGGCATCGCGCACATGGCCGACGCGACGACCGCGCTCACCCGAACCGGCGCCGTCATCGGCACCCCCGCCTACATGGCCCCCGAGCAGTTGGAGGGCAAGCCGCCGACGCCCGCCAACGACCTGTGGTCGCTCGGCGCGACGCTGTACGCGGCGGTGGAGGGCCAAGCGCCCTTCCACGCCGACACGTTCAGCGCGCTGTGCATCGCCGTCGTCACCCAGCCGCCGCGCCCCACCCAGCGGGCCGGTGCCCTCGCGCCGGTGCTCGCCGGGCTGCTCACCAAGGACCCGGCGCAGCGGCTGACGGCCGAAGAGGCCATCGCGGCGCTGGAGTCGGTGATCCGGGGCGGGACGGCCCCGGTCGCTCCGCCGCCGACCCGGGTCGACGCGCCGCCGCAATCGCCGGGCTTCGGGCCGGCCCTGGGCTACCCGCCGCCGTCCGGTGAGCCGCTGCGGTCGGTGCTCGGCACGTTCCCGCACCAAACGCCGACGCCCGACGGCGGCTTCGCGCCGCACCAGCAGACCGCGCCGCCCTACCCGCCGGGTGCGCCGACGGCGGAGGGGGCGGCCGGGGCTCCGCAGAAGAGTCCGGTCGTGGCCCGGCTGGTGCAGTTCGGCGGCACCATGGCGGTGCTCTGGGCGCTCGGCCTGGCGGCGCCGTGGAACTTCGTGGGGCAGTTCTCGCCCTCCTACTACCTGCCCTTGATCGTGGCCACGGCCGTGTTCTCGCTCGTGCACGCGCTGCCCCGGCCACGCTTCCACCCCGGGCTGGTGTGGGCCCTCTTCCTCGTCCTCGACGTGGCGCTGTTCTACGGGAACACGTACATCGAATCCCAGGGGTTCCGCGGCATGCTCGGCTACAGCCGAGCCCCGGACATGCTCCTGCTGAACGCGCTGATCGTCGCCACCGTCGGCTGGCTCCTCTGGTGGAAGGCCCCCGGCAACCGTCGCTCCTGACGCCGGGCCGGGGCCGGACCGAGGCTGGACCGGACGAAGATCATCCGGGCGTAGGCTCTTCGCGGACGACAAGGCAAGAGAGGCAGACATGGGCCAGAAGATCATCCGGTTCTCGGACCTGACCGGCGAGCACGTGGAGAACGACGACGACCTGGTGCGCATCGTGGTCCACCGGCACCCCGATCTGACGGACGGGCCGGTCGAGATCGAGGCGCTCGCCGGTGAGCTCGCGGCGGTGGAGGAGCTGGCGCTCGACCTGGTGACGATCGAGCTGCACGTCCCGGGCTCGGACGAGCCCCGGACGGTCGTCATGGAGGCCGAGGCGTTCGACCGGCTGGCCTCGGCGGCGCCGATGGCCGAGGTGCTGCGCGGCGCCAAGCCGGTCGCCCGGTCCGTCCCGAGCCAGAGCGCGGCGTCGCTTGCCGCCAGGGAGCGGGTCAACTACGCGAGCCTGGACCACGCCGGCCGGCCGCACAAGGGCCGTACGACCGACGCCGAGAAGCAGGTCGTCCAGCAGCACCTGGAGGAGATCAACGAGCGCCTCGCCACCGAGGGCGTCCGGACGATCGACCTGGCCAACTCGGAGCACGTCAGCCGCTACGGCCTGGAAGCCCTGGCCCGGGCGATCGGCGTGACCACCCGGGACTGACGGGCGGTACGGCGAGGGCCCCGGGCGTGTTCGTGGCGTCCGGGGCCCCTGCCGTTCCCCTCCCGATTCGGCCGTCGGGGTGACGGGCGCCGTCCGGCTCGCGTCGTGGACTCGGGGGCGGACGGCGGCCCCTAGCGTGACCGGTGACCGGGGGATCCATGGAGCGCGAGAGGTGCTGTTGATGCTGCGTAGGTTGGCAGTTGCGGCGGTGGTGTGCGGTGCGGTGGCCGGGATGCTCGGTGCGGCGGGCCCGGTGGAGCAGCCGAGGTCCGCTCCGGGGTCCATTGTGGTGATCCAGGAGGACCCCGACGCGGCGGTACCGGGGGGCACGACGACGGTGCACGGGATCGTCGCCAACGAGACGGCGAAGACCGCGCCGGCGCTCGTCGTCGAAATCACGATGCCGCCCGGGGCAGTGCCGGAGGAGCCCTTCTTCCCGAGGACGTGCAATCAGCACAAGAGCGACAAGATCTGGACGGTGACCTGCACGATCGCGGCAGGCCTGGAGTCGGAGCGGACGGCGACCGCGCTCGTGCCGGTGCGGATCCCGAATGACGCCTCGGAGCCGCTGACCGGTGGGCGGGTGTCGGTCACGAGCCCCGACGACCCGGGCGTGAACGACTCGCAGCCGTTCACCATCCAGGTCGCCTTTGACGAGCCGACCGGCTGACCGGCTGACCGGCTGACCGGCTGACCGGCCGACCGGCCGACCGGCTGGGCCCGGTGCGGCCCGGCCGGTACGCGTGGCCGTCGGGCCCCTCGGGCACCGTTTGGGGTCCGACCGGCGGAAGGCGATCGGCTAGCGTCGGCCCATGGACATGGAGACCCCGCACCAGGCGCTGCCCGAGCACGAGTTGGTGGCCACCAGCAGCACCGTCGTCTACCGGAACCGCTGGATGACCGTCCGCGAGGACAGGACCCTGCGCCACGACGGTGCCGAGGGCCTCTACGGCGTCGTGGAGAAGCCGGACTTCGCGCTCGTCGTCCCGTACGCCGACGGCGGCTTCCACCTCGTCGAGCAGTACCGGTACACCGTGAAGGGCCGCTACTGGGAGTTCCCGCAAGGCTCTTGGGAGGACGAGCCGGACGCGGACCCGCTCGCCCTCGCCCGCGGTGAACTCGCCGAGGAGACGGGGCTGAGGGCCGGCACCATGACGCCGCTGGGGTACCTGTACGAGGCGTACGGGTACTGCGACCAGGGCTTCCACGTCCTCCTGGCCACGGACCTCACCGCCGGGGAGACGCACCTGGAGGAGACGGAGGCGGGGCTGGTCAGCCGCTGGTTCTCCGAGGCGGAGGTGTGGCAGCTCATCGCCGAGGGTTCCTTCAAGGACGCGGCGTCCATGGCGGCCCTGGCGTTGTTCCAGCGCCATCGCGGCGCGTGACGTGCCGGGTCCGCGGACGGTCCCGCCGTCCGCGGACCCGGGGTTCGCGTCAGTTGACGGTGACCGCCGGGCTGCCGGCGGCGGTGGTGTCGGTGACGGGCCCGAAGGTGGCGGAGAAGTAGCCGTCGCCCGGGCAGAGCGAGGAGCCGTCGCTCTTGGCGAAGTGCTCGTTGGTGAAGGTCAGGCTGTGGGCGCCGTTGTCGGCGTTGCCGGTGAAGCTGCCGCTGAGCTGGTAGGTGCAGGTGATCGTGCCGAACCAGGTGTCGAGCACGGCGCTGGCCTGGATCGGCCCGGCCGGGCCGCCGACGAGGGTGAGCGGGAGGCCCGCGCCGTCGTCGACGGACAGGGTGAAGGGCAGGTTGCCGACGGTCAGGCTCTCGACGTTCGTGACGCCGGTGACGTTGGCCGTGCACGAGTCGAAGGTGAGCCCGGTGAAGGACTCCGTCGCCGTGCCGGGCGCGGCGGGGTTGGTCAGGACGGTGGCCGAGAGCTGGGACGTCGCACAGGTGACGCCGGTGGTGCTGGTGGCGGTCGAGTAGAAGGTGGCGCTGGTGTTCGCGGCGAGCGGCGCGGCGAGCGCGTCGCCCACGGCGACGGCGGTGGTACCGGCGCTGTCGGTGGTCAACACGGCTACCGCGTCGGCTATTTGATCCGGTGCCTGGGCGGCGGACGCGGGAATCGCGCCCAGGACGACCGCGGCGACGGCGGCGGTGGCGGCGAGGTGGCGGCGAAGGCGCATGGGAAAGCCTCTTCCTCGGTGAGGGGGATCGAGAAGACGAACTTTCGCTGTGCCCGGAGGGTGGGGATCCGGGCGGCTGCCTACGTTCTAGGCCTGTGGCAGTGCACCGTCAAGGCGGTGGGCGGCAGTTGCTGACATTTCGTCAGCAAGAGCCGGTCCGTGGCGGACGAGTGGGCCTGGGCGGCGGCCGGGCCCGGTCAGGATGCTCCACCGCCGGTCGATCGTCAGCCGGCGATCCGGGCCTCCTGTTCGCATGCCATGGGCGGGAGCGGCTGCCAGCTGACGGGGATGTCGCGCATGACGAGGGCGCAGTCGAGCGTCGCGCTGCCCGGGGGGAAGCGGTCCGGGTCGTCGAAGAAGGACGATGCGGCGGAGCGGACCCGGCCGGCGTCCACGTGCCAGGCGTCGGTCCCCAGTTCCATGCCGTCCAGGTGGTGGCCGGCCCTCGTGGGGGAGAAGCCCTTCGCGCCGAGCCGGAAGAAGCGGGAGGCTTCGGTGAGGTCGGCGAAGAGCTCGCTGTCCCGCAGATCGTCCGCCAGGTCGACGGTGACGTCCACGCGCGTGCCGCTGTCCCTGGCGGCCAGTGCGACGCGCACCCGGTCGGGGGTCTCGTGGACCTCGAAGTCCGCGCGGCCGTGTTCACCGGGGAAGAGGCGGCCGCCGGCCCAGGCGTTGAGCGGCGAGGCCGTGTCGCGCCGGGGGATGTAGACGCCGCTCTCGACGCCGTCGGGGCCGTCCCACTCGACGGCGATGCGGTGCGCCGCGTTCTCGCTCCGCAGCCCGAACGCCCTGGGCGCCCAGGCGGGCCGGACCTCGCCGAGGCGCAGCAGGCAGATGCCCGCGACCGCGTGGCCGTTCGCCAGGTGGGGGCGCAGCGGGCTGGGGAGCAGTCGTGCGGCGACGTCCGGGTCGACGCGGTAGTTCACCAGGAGGCGTCGTTCGACGACGCTGGACAGCTTCGGCTGCCTCATGATCCCTCGCCCTCGGTTTTGGGCCGCCACTTGGTGTGGCGGAGCACGATCTGTTCGGGGCAGACGGCGCTGAGGAACCGGCCGACGCACATGGCCAGGCGTTCCTCGGCGAGGGCGTAGATGATCCGGTTGCCCTCCCGCCGCTCGGTGACGAGTCCGGCGCCCTTGAGCACACCGAGGTGGCGTGAGATGGACGGCGCGCTGATCGCGAACCTGGCGGCGATCTCGCCGGCCGCGAGCTCGCCGCCCCGCAGGTCTTCGAGGATCTGGCGCCGCGTCGGATCGGCGAGGGCGCGGAAGGCTCCCGCCTCGTCCTGAGCTTCTGTCATGCCTTCTATTTAGCATCTTGGCTAAATGTCTAACAAGTGCTCTGTGAGCTTTCTGTGAGCTTTCCATGGGCTGGCGGGTTGGCGGGCCGGCGGGAGCGGGCGGAGGCTGGAGGAGAGGGGGCCGGGGCCGCGAGGAGCGAGCACGCGTGGGCGAGACGGACGTACTGGTCGTGGGAGCCGGGCCGGTCGGGCTGACGGCCGCCGCCGAGCTGCGCCGCCGGGGCGTCGCGTGCCGGATCGTCGACCGCCTGGCGGCGGCGCAGCCGTACGCCAAGGCCGTCGGGATCCAGCCGCGCACGCTGGAGCTGTGGGATGCGATGGGGCTGCTCCCGCGCGTGCTCGACGAGGCCGTGCCGCTCAAGGGGCAGCTGACGTACCTGAACGGCGAGCCCGGGCCGCGCCTCGACCTGCGCCTTCCGCCGGACGTGCCGTTCGGGTTCGCCGCGCTGCCGCAGTACCGGACGGAACGCCTGCTCACGGAGCACCTGGCGGGTCTCGGAGTCGCGGTCGAGCGGCGCTGCGAGCTGACAGGCCTGGTGCAGGAGGACGGGCACGTCCGGGCCTCGCTGACGACTCCGGAGGGTGACGAGGAGGTGTCGGCGCAGTACGTCATCGGCTGCGACGGCGCGCACAGCCGGGTGCGGCGCGTGCTCGGGATCGGCTTCGAGGGGGACGCCTTCCCCTCGCGGTACATGCTGGGCGACGTCGCCGTCGACTGGGACCTCCCTGAGGGCTGGGCCGTTCGGTCCATGGGGACCGGTGGCGACGCGCTGATCTGCGTCCCGCTGCCCGAGGGCCGTTACCGCCTGTCGATGCTCGCGCCCGCCGAGCAGCCGGCGGAGGCGGACGGCGGCGTCGCGCACGGGCTGGAGGACGGCTGGCGGCCCTCGCTCGCCGACCTCCAGGCGGTCGTCGACCGGCTGTCGCCGCGCCCGGCCACGATCGGTGACCTGCGCTGGTCCTCCTCCTTCCGGATCAGCCACCGCCTCGCGGACCGCTACGCCGACGGCCGGGTCTTCCTCGCCGGCGACGCCGCCCACATCCACCCGCCGACCGGCGGCCAGGGCATGAACACCGGCATCCAGGACGCGTACAACCTGGGCTGGAAACTGGCCCTCGCCGTGCGCGGCCTGGCCGCCGACGGGCTCCTCGGCACCTACCACGCCGAGCGCCACCCGGTGGGCGAGGAGGTCGTGGGGCGCACCGTCCGGCACGCCCGGTCCGGCTTCACCGGGGAGGGGCTGGAGCTGCGGCGCGAGGCACAGCTGCTGGTGAACTACCGGGGCGGGCCGTTGAGCGATCCGGAGGGCGAGTTGGAGGGTGCGTTGGAGGGCGAGCCGGAGGGCGAGCCGGAGGGTGCGTTGGAGGGCGCCGAGGCGCCCGTTCCCGGCGACCGGGCGCCGGACTGCGGGCAGTTGGAGCGCCCGCTGGTGTCGCATCCCGTGCGGCTCTTCGACCTGCTGCGCAGCCCGCACCACACGCTGCTGCTGTACGCGGGGCCGGAGACGGAGCTGCGCAGCCTGCACGCCTGCGCCGAGGCGGCGGGGGCGGCGGCGCACGGGCTGCTGAACGCGTATGTCGTCTTCGCGCGCGGGGCCGAGCCGTCGGCCGGGCTGTTTCTCCCCGGCCTCCGGGACGCGGGCGGTGCCTTCCGGGAGGCGTACGCGGCGACGGACGGCGAGGCCTTCGTGATCCGGCCGGACGGCTACCTGGGTGCGCGCCTGCCGGTCGGCGACCCGGGGCGTCTGGTCGGGCATCTGCGGCGCACGTTCGCGGCGGGGTGAGCCCGGCGGTCGGCGCTCCGTTCGGTGTCGAGCGCATCGCCGGTCGGTGCCTTTTCCTTCCCTGAGTGGGCTGAGGGCGGCGGGTGGTCGGAGCACTATGCCCATCTCGCGGACGCGCACACCCTTCGGGGCGAAGGCGGCCACCTTCAGGTGAACCACGTGTCCACTGTCCTCGGTAGTGCTGCTTCCCTCCTTAGGGTGCCGTTTGAGGTCAGCCATTCGGCGAGCCCGGGAAGTACGTAAGGAGTCAACTGATATTTCTGCACCGGTCGTTGATGTCTGGGGTCAGGTTGCCCCTGGGGCCCGATCCTCGCTTCCCCCCGCTCCGGAACCGCATGAGGAGTGGGCCCTCGCCGGCGGAACGGCCTGGGTCTACTACAGCCCGCTGAACCGCAGGCAGCTCGTCCGGCCCGTCATCCTCTCCGACGGCTTCTCGAGCGGGGCGAGCAACCTCGACCAGCTCTGGAACGGCCTGGAGGAGAACGGCGATTTCCGCTTCATCTCCGAACTCCACGCGACCGGGCGCGACGTCATCATCCTCGGCTACGAGGACCGGACGGCGTCGATCACGGCCAACGCCGACACCGTCATCGACTGTATTCGCAGGACCATCATGGAGCGGCTCGGCAGGGCGCAGCTGACCGTGGGCGGATTCAGCATGGGCGGACTGGTCACCCGCTACGCGCTGGCGAAGATGGAGTGCGACCCCACCCTTCCCGACCACGAGACGGCCCTCTACCTCTCCTACGACACCCCCCACCAGGGCGCATGGTTCCCCATCGCCCTCCAGGCGTTCACGCACTTCGCGACGGACAACTGGGGAGACGAGCCCACCTTGGGGCCCGTCCTGCGCCAGTTCTCCGGGCTGCTCAACAGCACGGCCGCGAAGCAGATGGCGCGGTGGCACATCGCGAAGGCCGACGGCACCGCGGAGCAGGCAGAGGAGCGGGCGGCGTTCCTCCGGGCGCTCGACGAGGTCGGCGGCTGGCCGCGGAACGTCCGCAAGATCGGTGTCGCCAACGGTGTGAAGTCCGGCGACGGCAACGGCGTCAAGGCCGACGAGACCGCGGTGAAGTGCGACGGTGAGACGCTGCACGACACGTGGCTCAAGACCCAGGCGCAGGGTGACCAGGAAGTCGCCCGCCTGCAGAAGACCGGCGGCGAGCCGGTGCGGGTCCGCACCAGCGGGCTGCCCGACATCGACGGTGCCCCCGGGGGCCTGTTCACTGCGCCGTCCCCGGTGGGCGACACCGGCAGCTTCGGCCTGGCCGCCGTGCTCATGGGTCTTCTCGGCAACACCGTGGACCCGGACGTCATCACCACGTCCTGCTTCATCCCGGCCATCAGCGCCGTCGCCGCCGGGGACATCAGCGACCCGAAGGCCCTCTTCCAGCCGATCACCCCGGACGGCAGCGCCCTCGACGCCTTCGCGTGCGCCGGCCGCAACGAAGGGCACACCACCATGACCGAGGAACTCGGTGCGTGGATCGTGAACGAGATCGTCACGGCCGAGTAACCACCTGGGTGGGCGGGCTGCCGCCGAGGCGCCCGCCCACCCAGGGCCGCCCGCCGCTGACGCTCACGGCCGGTATGGCACGCGCACCCGGCACACCGTGTCCCACCGGCGGCGCCAACCCGGTCCACTGGGCATCCGACCGATCCCCGCGCCGGACCCACTGAGCCTGGCGGTGGGCGCTCGGTGCGGGCTGGTCGGCGAGGAAGGGTGCTTGGCGATCGAGAAGTCGGAGCGGCCGACTTCCTGTGCGGGTCAGCGGGTCAGCGGGTCAGCGGGTCAGGTGGTGTGGTCGGTGATGGCCGTCCAGCCGGGGGCCAGGGGCAGGTGGCCGGTGCGGTGTGCTTCGCGTTGGTCGGAAACCCATTGCTCCAGTTGGTCGACGGAGTCCGTGACGGGGCGGCCCGTCGTGTCGAGCCGGTGGGTGTGCCACCGGGGGTCCGCGGCGGTCCAGGTCGTCCAGCGGTGCCAGGCCATCTCCGGGCCGCTGCCGCCGGTGATGACGTCCGGCCGGTGGCGGGGATCGCGTGCGTGACCGCGGTGCCAGGCCGCCCAGCCGAGGAAGGCGTCCACGGCGAAGGAGTCCCACCGGCCTGCGTCCCGTGCGGTGAGCCTCTCCCGGCGGACGTCGTCGGCGACGTCGACCAGGCACACCGCGATCCCGTCCAGCAGTGGCGCCGAGGGCGCCGCCAGGACCTCGCCCAGCGGGGACTGGCCGGTCAACAGGATGTCGACGCCGCGGTCCTGGTACGTCAGGGCGCGACGCACCCACAGCTCGGTCATCCGGTGCCGCCACCGGCGGTCGGCGTTCTCCGGCACCCCGACCTCGTCGAAGTCGTGCACGGCGACCTGCCGGAGCCGGCCGGCCACGGCGAAGGCGAGCGTGGACTTCCCGGAACAGCTGGAGCCGGTCAGTTTGAGCAGCATGCAGTGAGGATGACAGTCCGGCGGTGGCTTCCACGACCGGATTTTCAGCGCTCCCAGTAGTCGATGTCGGGCAGCCGGACCCAGATGTCGGCGGGGCCGGTGACGGCGCGGGCGTTCGTGGTGGTGGCGGTAGAGGTAGCCGGTCAGGACCTCCTCAGGGGAACCGCCGAGCTGGGGGCGCCAGGGATCGGCACCGGCGGCCACGAGGGCCCGGGCGCAGTCCGGCCGGCTGGTCATGACGGTCTCCCGCAGTGCCGTCGTCCGGTCCTCAAGCGCGTCCACGTCCGAGAGGTGGCCGGCCGGTTCGGCCACCACCTTCGGAGAGCCGAAGCCTGCTGCGTGGTGCAGTGGGAGCCTGCCGCCCCAGACGTTCGGGTCGGTGCCTGCGTCGAGTCGTGCGCGGATCCCGCAGTGGTTTCGCCGGCTCTCCTCCTTCTGCCCGGGTGGGCGCGGGCGTCAGCTTCCGTGGACGATCGCATGCGGGTCTGCCACGACTTGGCGGTGCGCAGGAAGTCGGCTACGTCGACTTCCTGCGCACCAGGTCGTGGCGAAATCGAGGTGCGGTGGGAGGCGGCGTTCGTCCACACTGCGCGTCATGGGGGTGGACGATGCAGTGTGGTCGCCGCAGCGGCGGGCGCTGGCGCATGTGGCCGGGCTGGCTCGGGGCGGGCCGCTCGATCCGCGGTTGCGGCTGACCATGAACTTCCATCCGGACCGGATCGCGGGTGGCGAGCCGGTCCTCGTCAGGATGGCGTCGGACGGGCGTTACCACTCGCAGTTCGTGACGGGCACCAGCAACGGCGGCCTGACGGCCCGGCCGGGTGGGGACCGGTGGCACTGGGAGAGCCGGATCTTCGCGGGGGCCTACGACGATGCGCCGCCGCAGGAGCGCCCCGTCTACGGCGCTCTGGACTTCCGGTGCGATCCGGCAGGCGGCGCGCCGCGGTTCGGGTCCTCGTACTTCAGGCTCTCCGCCGCCACCCTCGCCCGTGCCACGTTCTGCTATCCGGACAGCTCCACCGACCCGTCCGCCTTCGGCGTCGCCTCGCGCTGCGCCCTCGTCGAGCTGGCCGAGGCGGACGGTCTCGATGCCGTGGACGGCCACATCGAGGCGCAGGTCCACGGGCCGGTCCGGTTCGACCGGGACGCCGAGGCGCTGGTCCTCGATCCCAGCTATCGCGGCACGGCGGTGGAGCGCGCGGCGCGCAGGCTCCCGTGCCGGGTCGAGTGGCACCCCGGATTCCGCCTCTCCGTAGGGGAGTTGCGGCGCCACTCGGGATACCGCGGGCAGGAGTACGTCGACCTGGGGGCCGAGATCGCGGTCGACGGCCGGCTCGATCCGAGGACCATCGGCGATGCCGTCCGGAGTGGGCGCTATGACCCGCAGGACCTCAAGAAGGTCTGGCACTGCCTTGCCCGTTTCGGCCCGCCGCTCCGCGTCGGGTCGCAGGCGGGGAACCGCCGGGCCGGGTTTCGCCGTCCGTAGGGGAGACGGGACTGCGGCCGATAGCGCATGGTCAGAACCGTCGGCCGCACCCAGGATTGACGACTTGGGAACGGGGGGAAGATGGCTCGGCGATTCATGCTGATCACGTCACTGCTGGTGTTCGCGATGGGCGTGTGGGCGGTGTTGCACACGCAGTGGACGCCTGCGGCTGCTGCCGCCGATCAGCCCGTCGCGGCGGTCACGGGTCCCACTCCCGTCGCCGCTTCAGGCTCGCCCCGGCCGAGTTCGGCCTCCGCCACGCCCGCAGTGTGGACCCAGAGCAAGCTGCGCGACCACCTGGTGGCGGAGTTGAACGCCTCCGACCCCGCCCAGGCGCTCGCCGACCTGGCCAGGATCACCGACAGCCAGCCGTACGTCAGCCGGATCTGCCACCCGGTCGCCCACGACCTCGGGCACGCGGCCCTGCAGAAGTACGGCGACGACTTCGCCAAGGCCGCGTCCTTCCGCAACGACGTCTGCGGCTCGGGCTACCTGCACGGCATCGTCGAGGAGAAGCTCTCCCAGAGCCCCGACCCCGCCTCGGCCGTGACGAAGCTCTGCGCGCCCGACGAATCGGCCTCGTGCATCCACGGCATCGGGCACGGCGCGATGTTCGTGTCGCGGCTGAAGCTGCCCGACGCCGAGCAGCTGTGCCGGAAGTTCTCGCAGACGTACCAGGTCGTGGCCTGCTCGGAGGGCGTGTTCATGCAGCTCTTCGAGCCGGACGAGACCGACCCGGCCGCCACCGCCCAGCTCCCCGCGGACAAGCTGGCCGCCGACCCGCTGTACCCCTGCCCCGAGCAGCCGGACGTCTTCCAGGGGGCCTGCTACTTCTACGCGCCGGTCTACTTCCTCCAGAAGCACGACTACGCCGACCACCCCGAGAGCTTCGCCGAGGCCCTGCGCTGGTGCCTCGCCGCACCCACGTCGGACGGCCGGCAGGCCTGCACCCGGGGGACCGGCTCCCGGCTGATGAAGTACAACATCGACCGCCCGGCGTGGGTCGGCGACCAGTGCGAGGCGGCCCCGGAGGCGTGGCAGCGGCCGCTGTGCGTCAGCGGCATGACGAGCTACTGGAACGTCAACTACCACGACAAGTCTGCCAAGGCCCGGTTGTGCCCGCAGTTGTCGCCCGCCGCGCGCAACGACTGCCGCTCCGCGGCGGCCGGCAGCAGCTCGGCGGACTGAACGCCATGGGAGGTTCGCTAACAGGAGGTGTCAGTGGAGCGGCCGTAGCCTGCGGCGCATGAGCCTGAACATCGTCGAATTCCGCTAGTACACCCTGCACCCCGGCACGCGCGAGACGCTGATCGAGCTGTTCGAGCGCGAGTTCGTGACCGGGCAGGAGGCCGTCGGCATCACCCTCGGCGGCCGGTTCCGCGACCTCGACGACCCGGACCGGTTCGTCTGGATACGCGCGTTCCCCGACTTGGCGCACCGCCGGCGCGCGCTGGAGGCGTTCTACACCGGCCCGGTCTGGCGGGCCCACCGCGACGCGGCCAACGCCACCATGATCGACAGCGACGACGTCCTGCTGCTGCGCGGCCCGGGCTTCGCCCCGGAGCGGGGCACCCGCGAGGTGGCCGCGACGGTCTGCGAGCCGTCGGACGCGGCGGCCTTCGATGAGTACGCGGCCCGGCACCTGGGCCCGCACCACGCGCTGCACCGCACCGAGCACGCCGAGAACGACTACCCCGCCCTGCCCGTCCGCACCGGGCTCGACGTCCGGCTCTGGTTCGGCCCGGCCGAGCCGGCGCCCTGGCCGGTCCGGCGGCTGCGGCTGGAGCCCGTGGGGTGAATTGTCAGTGGGGTGAGGTGTAGTGGTGTCCTGTCCGATCCCTGTTGCGACCCGGAGGTGCCCATGGCTCGCTTGAACGTCCGCTCCGGCCTGGGGCCCGGCGATCCGGAGGTGCCGGTCGCCGTGCTGGTCATCGACTCCGACGGCACGCCCGGCGAGCGCGCGCTGAGCAGCTACAGCGCGTTCGGCCACGAGGGCGACCAGGTGTCCTACCTGCTGCAGACCGACGGCTGGGCCGAGCACTCGTACACGGGGGAGCGGCTGGCGGTCGATATCGCGCTCCATCCGCGCGGCCTGGAGCGGCTGGGAGTCGACCCGGCCGACTTCCCGGTCCGGTCGAGCTTCGACCCGAACTACGTCCTGGTCCTGCACGCCGAGACGATCGTCGATCCGGCGATGGCCGGCCAGGTCTGGGAAGGCACGGCGGTCTTCACCTCACCAGGAGAGGACCGGCCGCTCGTCCTGGCACCGCCGCCCGAGGAGCCCTACGGGGACGAGGAGGAGGACGGCCCGGTGAAGGAGTAGGGGCACCTTCGTCACCCGCGACGCAGAAAGTCGGGCCCGCCGACTTCCCGTGGAGTTGTTCCATTCCCACTGCGCCTCGCCGATCAATCCGGGCATCACGTCCGCGACCGTCTCGATCAGCGGCCATGCCACCACGCTCCTCAACGGGGCGACCCTCGTCACCAGCACGGACATCACCACCTGGAACACCGGTCAGAGCACCACGGTCAACGAGACCCGCACCATCGTGGGCGGCGCCAATGTCACGGAGGTGGGCGTGGGTGAGTCGGTGGGCGGTCTGTTCCATCCGGCGACGGAGTCCGAGTCCGGGCGCGGCACGAGGAGCTCCATGCGAGCCCGGGAGACCGAAGTCATCTTCGTTCTCGAAGGCGTCCTGGAAGTCGGCTGATCCGAAATTGCACACCGGAGGACCGATATTGATCGTCAATTTGGCTTCCGGGAAAGAAAGTTAAACGGCTGCAACTCTCGGTCGTACGTGTGCTACGTTCCGTGCCATCAAGAGAAAAACGTTGACCCCGGCGGTGCTACCAACACCCCGGGGTCTGGCACAGGAGCAGGACCTCCGATGCGTGTACATCGTAGCGCGCACACGCGCTCGTTCACCGTAATTCCCAACGCCGCACTGCAGAATCGTCGGCTCAGCTACACTGCGCGCGGTCTGCTCGCCGATCTCCTCTCCCGGCCCGACGGGTGGCGGGAGGACGGGCGGCGCATGGCCGACACCAGTCCGCAGGGGCGCTGTGCCGTGCAGAAGGCCCTCAAAGAGCTGACGGACGCCGGGTTCTACTGCGTCGAGGTGGTCCGGTTGCCGGACGGGACGTTGCGCAGTGAGGCGCACGTCTACGACACGCCGCAGGTGGCGCCGGGTGCCAAGGGTCCGGCGGCCGGTCGGCCGGTGGGCGGTCCCCGTGCCGTTCCTGAAGTAAAGGAACGTGAGCAAGAACCCACCCTCCCGGGCGACTCGGGCTCGGACTCGGACTCGGGCCCGGGTCCGGGCGTGGCGGCGCGGACGCTGCTCCAGGTGGTTCGGCCGGAGCCGCGGCTGCGGCTCGGGGAGCGGGAGGCGGCGGCGCTGGCGCCGCTCGTCGAGGAGTGGCTGGAGCGGGGGAGCAGTCCGGCCGATCTGGCGCAGGCGTTGCTGCCCGGGTTGCCGTCGCCCGTGCACTCGCCGGTGGGGGTGCTGCGCGATCGCCTGGTGCGGAAGATGCCGCCGGTTCACGCGGTGGCGCCGAAGCGGTATGCGGAGTGCTGGGAATGCCGTGATCCCGTGCCACGGCCCGGGCGTTGCCGGGCTTGTGAGGGGGAGGGGAGAGTCGGCACGGTCGTCGATGCGCGGGGTGCCGAGCGTGCCCGGACGGCTTTGCAGGCGGCCAAGGCGTCGAGACGGCCGCCCGGTCGTTCGTGAACTCCCGGACCGGCGTTCGCACTTTCGGATGAGGCCGGGCGGCAGGCCGTCCGGGCGGGTCGATCGTCCGCCGACAATCGGGGCACGTGCTGGTGCCGGCCGAGGGAGCGCGCGTGTCGAACGAGCAGGACCGGGACGAGGCACCCGGTGCGGTGCTGCGCCGGATGCGGCGCGAGCGCGGGATGAGCCTGTCGGCGCTCGCGAGGCAGGCGCACTTCAGCAAGGGCTACCTGAGCCGCATCGAGACCGGCGAGCGCCCGATGTCGCTGGACGTCGCCCGTGCCTGCGACGCCGCGCTCGGGGGTGACGGCGATCTGGCGGCGATGGTCTCCGAAGGAGCAGCCGACGCCTGCCCGTACCCCGGGCTAGCCGCGTTCCAGGCCGGCCAGGCCCGGTGGTTCTTCGGCCGTGAGCGCGCGAGCGCCCGGCTGGTCGCGTGCGTCGGCGAACGGATGGACGGCGGCGGCCCGTTGGCGGTGGTCGCCCCGTCGGGGACGGGCAAGTCCTCGCTGCTGCGGGCCGGGCTGGTCCCGGCGTTGGCGCGCGGGTGCCTGCCGGGGTCGGCGGGCTGGCGGGTCGAGGTGTGCACGCCGACGGCCCGGCCGAGACAGGTGCTGGCCAGGCTTGATGCGGTTGCCGACGACAGCGGACAGGCCCTGATCGTCGTCGACCAGTTCGAGGAGCTGTTCACGGAGTGTCAGGACGAGGACGAGCGGCGGGCGTTCGTCGCGGCGCTGTGTGCGTGGTCCGGGCCGGGGCCGCGTACCGTGCCCGTCGTGATCGGCGTGCGCGCGGACCTGTACGGGCGGTGCCTGGCCTATCCGGAGCTGCTCGCCGCGCTGGAGAACGGGCACCTGCCGCTCGGCCCGATGAACCGGGCGGAGCTCGTCCGGGCCGTCGAGGGGCCGGCTGCGGCGGAGGGGCTGGAGCTGGAAGTCGGCCTGGTCGACCTCCTGCTCTCCGACCTCGGGGCGGATCCCGTCGAGGCGGGCACTCTCCCCCTCCTCGCCCACGCGCTGCTCGCCACCTGGCAGCAGCGCGAGGGCCGGGTGCTCACCGTGGCCGGTTACCGCCGCACCGGCGGCGTCCGTGAGGCGCTCGCCACGACGGCGGAGGCGGTGTACCTCCGCCAGCCCCAGGACGGCCGGGCCGCCGTCCACAGGATGATGATCCGACTCGTCCACGCCGGCGACGGCGTTCGCCAGGCCCGCCGTCGCGTCCCGCTCGAACGCCTGCTGTGGCACGAGCCCGCCGAGCGGCGCGACCACGCCCGCGCCGCCGTCGAGGCGCTCGGCCGGGCCCGCATGCTGACGCTCACCGGCGACGGCGTCGAGATCACCCACGAGGCCCTGCTCACCGCCTGGCCGCGGCTGCGCGAGTGGCTGGACGCCGACCGCGCGGGCCTGCGGGTGCACCGCCAGCTCGGCCAGGCGTGCGAGGCGTGGCAGGACGCCGGGCGCGACCCGTCCGCCCTCTACCAGGGCACCCGCCTCGCCCTGGCCCGGGAATGGGCCCGGGGCGACGGCGCGGGCGCGCTCAGCCCGCCGGAGGTCGCATTCCTCACCCGCTCGCAGGAGGCCGAGGAGGCGGCGCAGCGGGCGGCGCTGGCGAGGGCGCGCCGCCTGCGCCGGCTGACGGCGGCCCTCGCCGGGTGCCTGGCGCTCGCGCTGAGCGCCGGGGCGGTGGCGTGGGGGCAGCGCGGCCGGGCGGTGACGGCGGCCCGGCTGGCGCGCTCGGACGAGTACGCGGCGCAGGCGCAGGCGGTGGCGGCGACCGAGCCGGACGTCGCAATGCTGCTGGCCGCCGAGGCGTTCCGGGCGGCGGACACCCCGCGCAGCCGCAGTGCCCTGCTGAGCGCACAGGGGCAGTCGCTGGTGGGACAGTTCGGCGACGCGGGCGGACGCGCCGTGAACGCCGCGGCCGTCTCGGCGGACGGCCGGACGGCGGCGACCTCGGGCAACGACGGCGTCCTGCGGCTGTGGGACCTCCAGCCGGACGGGTCCGCCTCCCGCGCCCGCTTCGCGCTGTCCGTGGGCCCGTCGTCGCTGCGCGCCGTCACGCTGTCCCAGGACGCGATGCTGGTCGCGACCGCCGGCGCGGACGGGATCACGCGGGTGTACGACACGAGCACGCCCGCCCCTGCGGTACGCCAATACGCGGCGCACGGTGGCCCGGTACGCGCCCTCGCGTACGCTCCGGTGGGCCGACTCCTCGCCGAGGGCGGCGACGACGGGACGGTGCGCCTCTACGACGGCGCGGCGCCCGCCAGGCCGCCCGCCGTGATCGGCGAACCCGGGCACGGCGGGGTAATCGACCTGGCGTTCTCCCCGGACGGCCGCACGCTCGCGGTGGCCCGCGCGGACGGCACGGTCGTTCTGTGGGACGTGGCCAAGGGCGCCGCGGGTGAGCCCTGGCAGCTCGGCCCGGACCTCCGCGCCCTCGCCTTCAGTCCGGACGCGTCGCTGCTCGCGGTCGCCCGGCCGGAGGGCGTGCGGATCTGGCACACCGACACCCGGGCGCCCGCCGCCGCGCCCCTGACCGGTCACGCGGACGCGGTGCTCGCCGTCACCTTCGCCCCGGACGGCCGCACCCTCGCCACCGGGGGCCGCGACAACGCCGTCCGCGTGTGGGACACCGCGACCGGGCAGCCGGTGGCGACGCTGTCGGGGCACAGCGGACCGGTGAACGCCGTGCGGTTCGTGTCGGACACCCTGCTGCTGACGGTCGGCGACGACGCCGTGAACCGCCTGTGGCGCCTGGGTGACCCGGTACTCGTCGCGCACCCGGCCGCCGCGGTGCTCTCTCTCGACGGAGTGTCAGGACCGGCCGGTCCCCAGGTCGTCGCCGGTGCCGTCGACGGGAGGCTCCACCTGTGGGACGTCGCCCGCCACACCGAGGTCACCTCCCGCCAAGCCCACACCGGCGCCGTCTGGGGCATCGTCCACAGCCCGGACGGCACCCTGCTGGCCACCGCCGGGGCCGACCACGTCGTCCGCCTCTGGCACACCGCCGACCTCTCCCCGGCCGGCGAGCTCACCGGCCACACCGGGCCCGTCAAGGCGCTCGCCTTCAGCGCGGACGGCAGCCGCCTCGCCTCCGCCGGGAACGACGGCGTCGTGCGGCTGTGGGACGTCGCCACCAGGGAGCCGGCGGGCGAGCTGACCGGCCACGACGACGAGGTGTTCGGCCTCGCGTTCATCGGCGACGGCACGCTGCTCGCCTCCGCCGGCCAGGACGAGACCGTGCGCCTCTGGGACACCCGCACCGGCCGCGCGACCGTCCTGCACGACCACCACGACACCGTCTTCGGCGTCGCCGCCAGCCCGGACGGCACCCTCCTCGCCACCGCCGGGCGCGACGGCGAGGTGCACCTGCGGCCGGTCGCGGACCCGCAGCGCGTCACCGTCCTGCCCGGACACACCGGCCCGATCGTCAACGTCCGGTTCAGCCCCGACGGCACCCGGCTGGTCAGCGGCTCCCGCGACCGGACCGCCCGGGTGTGGCGGGTGCCGGGCGGAACCCTGGAGGCCGAGCTGCGCGGCCACGCGGCGGCCGTCCAGGACGGCGTGTTCACGGACGCCCGCACGCTCGTCACCGCCTCGCGGGACGGCACGCTGCGCCGGTGGGACCTCGACCCCGGGCGCGTCCTGGCCCGTGTCTGCGGGCTCGCCCCGAGGCCCGACCCCGCTCGCTGGCAGCGGCTGGTGCCGCAGGAGCCGGTGCCGGCGGCCTGTCACTGAGGGTGGCGTCGTCCCAGGTCGGAGGGTGTTGCCAGGTGCCTGGCGGCGCCGGCAACGGACAACCCGTTCAGCCGGTGGCCAGGAGGCCGAACACTCCTGGTGACGGCGGAGCGGCCGGAGCCCCGGCGCCCGCCGAACACCGAGAGGACCACAGCGATGACGCACCACCGTTCCCTGGCCACGGCGCTGGCCACGGCCGCCCTCACCCTCACCACCGCGCTGGGCGCCCCGCCCGTGACCGCCACCGCCCACCCCGCGTCGGCGGAGTCCGGGTGCTCGGCGGGCAACTTCTGCCTCTACACGGAGCAGAACCGCACGGGCGGGGTCCTGCTGCGGGCGAGCTACGACAACGACCTCAAGGACACCAAGGTCGCCTACAACGCCGCCTCGTGGTGGAACCACAGCAACGCCTCCTGGAGGATCTGGAGCGACGTGCACTGCAGCGGAAACTCCGTGACGGTTCCGCCGGACAACTGGGGCAACGTGATCCCCGAGTGGTTCGGGCACATCAAGTCGATCAACGCCGAGGGCTCCCTCACCAGGTGCCGAACCTCCCGCTGAGACCGCTCCCCGAGCACCGCGCCGCCGCCACGAGGGGAGCGACGGCGCGGTGCCGGCCTCGTCAGCCCTGACCGGTGATCATCGACATCAGCAGCCCGTGCGTCTCGGCGTCCGCCGCCACGAGCAGCCCGCGGCCGCCCGCCCCGGTGTCGATCGGGGTGCCGTCGATGCCGGTGACCACGCAGCCGGCAGCCCGGCACAGCGCGATGCCCGCGGCGAAGTGGACGCTCCCGGACAGGTCGCCGCCGTCGGTGACGTACGCGGCGCGCTTGCCGGCGGCCACCCAGGCCAGCGCCAGCGACGTCGACACGACCCGCGGCCGGAAGCGTTCGACGAACCGCGCGTCGGCAAGCAGTTCCACGGCCCGGAACCCGGGGGCGCCCGGGAACGGCGGGTCGAGGTTGACGTCCACCAACTGCGTGGCGGCGGTGGGCGTCAGCGTCGCGTCGACGCCGTCGCGGCGCACCCGGGCGGTCGTCCCGTCGGTGAAGAAGACCTCGCCGCCGAACGGATCCGCCACCGCCGCGGCGCCGTCGCGGAGCGCGACGTTGACGGCCACCACCAGCGTGCCCGCGGCGTAGTTGAGCGTCCCGCACAGGGGATCCACCAGCCACTCGCGCCCGGCGCCGACGGGCCCCTGCCGCCCGCCCTCCTCGCCGAGCAGCGCGTCGTCCGGCCGGGCCGCGCGGATGACGTCGAGGATCGCCCGCTCCGCCGCCACGTCGGCCGCGGTGGCGAAGTCCCCGGCGCCCTTGTCGATGCGGGCGAGGTCCTGCCCGTACATCGCGCGCACCACGTCGGCACCGGCGCGCGCGGCGGCGATGGCGACCTCGGAATCATCCATGTTCGTCAGCGAGTTGATCACGGTGAGCAGCATACGAGCGGTACGTGCCGGGAGCCATGCCGTGGGCCCGTTTGAAGGCGGCGGCGAAGGCGAACTCGGAGCCGTACCCGACCCGGGCGGCGACGACGCGCAGGGGCGCGTCCGTCGTCCGGAGGTGGTGGGCGGCGGTGCTCATCCGCCACCAGGTCAGGTAGCCGAGCGGTGGCCGGCCGACCGTCGAGGCGAAGCGGCGGGCGAACGCGGCCCGGGAGAGGCCGACTTCGGCGGCGAGTTTGCCGACGGTCCAGGGCTCGGCCGGGGCGTTGTGCAGGGCGTGGAGGGCGGCGGCAACGGCGGGGTCGGCGAGCGCGGCGGCCCAGCCGGTCGCCGGACCGTCGGCGGGGCGCTCGGCGAGCCTGCTGCGCAGCACGTACATCAGCAGGGTGTCGAGGAGCGCCGGGACGATCGCGCCGGTGCCCGGGCGCGGCGATGCCACCTCGGCGGCCAGGAGCGTGACGGCGGCGTGGAGTTCGGGGCGACGGACCGGATCCGCCGGGAGGTGCAGGAAGTCCGGGAGGGTCAGGAGCAGGGGGTGCGTGCGGGTCGGGTCGAGCTCGTACGCTCCGCACAGGACGACGGTGGCCGGGCCGCTCAGGCCGAGGCGGTCGACGGTGTCCGCGACGTAGGCATCGCCGGGCTCGTCCGGCTTGCACACCGGGGCCGTGAGCGGGGTCGCCGGGTCGTCGGCCAGCGCGTGCCCGCTGCCGTGCGGCAGGAACAGCACGTCGCCCGCGTCCAGTCGGACGGGCTCGGCGCCCGGCGCCAGGAACCAGCAACTCCCCTCCAGCACCACCTGGAACGCCACCGCCCCGGGCACGGCCGGGAACCGCTGCCCCCACGGCGCATGCCATCGAACCCACGCCGAGCGGGGACGCCCGGTCCGCGCCACCGTGATCACATCGCTGAGAACGTCCACGGACCGAGCGTATGCGGCGAGCCGCCAGGCGCCCGTCCGAGCAGCGGCTTCGGGCGCGAGCCCGGCTGCCGCACGAACCCGGCGGTATTGCCCCTTCCAGGGCCGGGTGTTGGATGTTGCCCGGCGGATGGTGACTGTGCGTATCGAGTGGCGGAGGCTGTGACTTCGTCCCGCGTTGCGGGCACCGGGGGGCGGCGCAGACTGGGGGATGGGGGATGGGGGACGTCGACGAGGCGCCCTGGAGGTACGTCATGTCCGACGGAGTGGAACTGCGCGGAACGTTGCGGAAGGTGGAGGACGTCGAGTTCGAGGTCGTGCGCGTCACGATCGACGTCGCGGACGACGCGGTGCGGCGGGAGCTGGAGAAGGACCCGGCCGGGACCGTCAGGCGGTTCCTGGAGTCGCAGGGGTTCAAGGTCAACGCGATCACGGCGCCGGAGCCGCAGCCCGGCCTGCCGTACCACCCGGGGTACATCCACATCACCAGCGGAGGGGACGAGTCGAAGTGGTCCCCGGTCTTTCCCCTGGCCGACGGCGACGCGGTGAGCGCCGGCGCCGAGCGGGTGCGGGTGGGGACCGCCGAGCTCTTCGAGGTGACGATCGAACTCGACGACGCGGCGCGCCGGGCGGTCGCCGCGGATCCGGCCGGGGCGTTCCGGCGGTTCTTCGAGTCCCGGGGGCAGGTGGTGAACGGGGTCACACCGGGTCCTCCCGGTGTCTCGGGGCCGCTGGGCGGAGGGTTCTGGGCGCACGAGAACAGCGGGCCGGAGCGGTCCCAGTGGTACCACGTCTTCCCGTGAGGGCCCCGCCCGACGGGCAGGGCCCACCTCCGGGGCCTACCTCGCGCGGCGCTCGGCCACCGCGACGAGCGCCACCCTCGGGACCTCGGCGACGTAGCCGTCGAGCACCGGGCCGACCAAGGGGCGGGCGGGGGCGTTGAGGGGCGTGCAGAGGCCGGCGAGGTGGTCGGTGTGGTCGAAGGCGGCGACCAGGAGCTCCCAGGCCCGCTCGGGGCCGAGCGCGGCGAAGTGGTCCGTCAGGGCGTAGGTCTCGGCGAGGTGGTCGACCATGGCGGCCTTCGCGTCCTCCGGGGATGCCGCACGGACGGTGAACGGGTCGTAGACGTCGAGCAGGCGCACGGCGACGGGGTGCGGCGCGAACAGGTCGAGCAGCTCGGTGCGGGTGAAGTGCGGGTGGTCGTGGCGGACGGCGGCGTGGGGGTCGACGACGGTCCGGAAGAACGCGGCCGTCGGGCTGTGCGGCTCGAAGTCGTGCAGCACGACCCGGCCGCCCGGCCGCAGCACCCGCACGGCCTCGGCGACCACGGCGGGCCGGTCGTCGGACGGGACGTGGTGCGTGCCGTACGCCAGCAGCACCGCGTCCACCGTGCCGTCGGCGAGGAGCAGCCGGTCGGCGGACTGCCGGACGGCGGGCAGGCCGTGGGCGAGGGCGGCGGCCACCATGGGGCCGGAGAGGTCCCCGGTCAGCAGGGCCAGCCCGTCCGGCACCTGTCCGGGGCGGACGGCGGCGGCGCGCGCGAGCGGACCGTCGCCGCCGAGCACGTCCAGGACGAGTGCGTCGCTCGCGCCGCCGGTGGCCAGGCGGAGCAGTTCGCGGCCACCGGTCCAGTGCACGAGCGGGTTCCCGGGGGCGCGCGGGGAGT
This sequence comes from Kitasatospora sp. NPDC059408, assembly GCF_042751525.1. Lineage (NCBI taxonomy): Bacteria > Bacillati > Actinomycetota > Actinomycetes > Kitasatosporales > Streptomycetaceae > Kitasatospora > Kitasatospora sp. NPDC059408. The sequence continues at coordinate 61,778 of NZ_JBHYWI010000023.1, read as the reverse complement.
CGGCGCAGACGGGGCTGAACTCGTCCGACGGCGAGAAGAGCCGGCGCATGGCCGTGGCGGACCCGAGCCGCCCCGGATCGAGCGCCCGGTGCCACTGCGGGTGCCGGGCGGAGAGGTGCCCGAGGTACTGGTCGAGGGTCATCGCGGGCAGGTACGACGGCGCGGACACGGGCGGCTCCTTTGGCAGGCTCGGCACACCATCAATGCCCATCGTGGGGGCGGTCATTCACGTGATCCACGGGTGCGAATCGGCTGACCAGGCGCACGACGCCCCCCGGGGTCGTACGCTATGGGGCTCCGTGAGGGGGTGCACCAGACCCGGCAGGCCGGTCACGGGCGGTACGGTTCAGGGGAGTTGGCGCGTCGGCAGGTTCCGGTCTCGCTGCGGCCGGCGCTGGCGAAGGTGTCCGGGCGAGACGCCGGACAGTTGCCGGAGGCCCAAGTGGGCGCTTTCCGCGAGCAGTTGGCCGCCGACTACCCGGATCCCGCCGGCCGGGCAGCCGCGCTGCTGACGTGGCTGGGCAGCCTGCCGCATCCCATGGAGGCCGAGTTCGGGGAGGGCGTCCTGGTGCTGCGCCTGCTGGAGGGCCTGGATCCGGTGGGACGTGCGACTGCGCTACCGCAGCCGTTGGACGACAGGGTGGTGCTCGGCCTCCTGAGGTGGGCGTGGGAGCAACCGGTGGACCTGGACCTCGTTAACCTCGTCGAGCCCACCGTCCGTGCCCTGCTGGGCTGATCGCTCAGGACGGCGTGTGTCCCCGCCACAGGTGTGGGTGGCCGTGCGTGGACCGTGGCGAGGTGACGAGGTCGGTGACGAGGGCGGGCTCCCCGGCGGGGACCAGGTGGGAGTAGCGGCGGGTCGTCCGGCTCCACTCCAGGTAGCCGCTCATCGCCGTGCGCATGCAGTCGGCGATCCGGAGGGCGGTGGCGGTGTCCCGCAGCCCGACCGTGCTCAACAGGCGCTGCTCCAGGGCGAGGAACTCCTCGCACCAGGCGCTGATCATGCCCTGGATCTCGCGGACGGTGTCGGCGCGGTCGCAGCCCAGCTCGTTCTCGATGACGAGCACGAGGTTGTGGAGGTCGCCGCGCGATTCCTCCTTCTCCACGGAGTGCACGTCGTTGAACGTGTCGACGACGTCCGCCGTGATGTCGAGCATCCGGCGCACCACGGCGTCGGCGTAGAGACGGCGCGGGAGTTCGAAGCCGTAGGCCTTCTGGCCGAGGTCGATCATCGCGTACACGAAGCCCGACCGGCGGCGCAGTTCCGCGTACTCGGCGCGGGTCGGGACGCGACGGCGGGCGCGGTTGTGCGCCTCCTGGGTGTAGGCGCCGAGGTACCACTGCCAGTGCTGCCCGGTGCGCTCCAGCCAGGCGGGCGAGGCGCCGTCGGCGAGGCGGCGCCACACGTCGCCGAACGCCCGGATCAGTGGCCCGGCGCCGGCCGGAGGCTGTCCTCCGGTGGCGATGACGGTGGCGAAGTCCGCGCAGACGGCGGCCACTTGGTCCGGCCGGTCGGCGAGCGGGCCGTCGACGTGGTCGTCCAGGAAAGTCGCCACCACCACCGCGTCGACGGTCAAGTCCAGCTGCGCACCGCTCGCCCGGGGGTTCCAGGCGGCCATGAGGCCGGCGATGTCCCAGTGCAGGAAGCGCACTTCGTCGACCGGGTCCGCGATGAGCCCCAGCCGCCGGCACCAGAGGAGGCTGCGGTGCCGGGCGGCGTCGGCGTCCGGGCTGGTCACGGCCCCGAAGGGGAGGGTGAACGCGGTGTCCTGGGGCATGCTGGGGCCCTTTCGGGGGAAGGGTGTTCGGGCCGTCGCTCGACCAAAGGGTGACGGCGACGGTCCCCGCCCGCAAGGGGGCGGTCCGGCGTCAGCTGGTGGTGATCTGCGCGCTGCAAATGCCGTACGGCTGGCCGGGGTTGGCGCTATCGGGCCCGAAGGTGTCGTTCAGGGTGCGCGCGAACTCGGGGGTCAGCACCATCTCGATGGGGAGGACGTTCAGCTTCACCCTGGGCGGGACCATGGAGACGATGCTCGGGTCGAGGGCGTCGGAGGCGTCCTTGAGGGCGTAGACGGGCATCCGGGTGCCGGCGCCGTCGGCGGAGGTCTTCACCAGGAACTCGCCCTTGCCGGCGGGTGCGCTGCCCTGCCCCTCGGAGACCTGCACGAAGTGCCCGGCGGCATCCTTGAGCGTGAAGCCTCCCTTGAACCTTCCGTCGACCGTGGCCGATCGGGCGAAGGAGAGGGGATCGGGAGCGGCCATGTCGACCGTGACGGTGCCCTTGATGTCCGATACAGCGTAGGAACCGGGCGCCTTCCCGGGGGCGGTGGGAGTGAAGGCGACGCCCTCCTTCGTCCAGTCGAAGGTGCACTCGCCGCTGCCGTGCGCCACCGTCAGGCTCACCGGGGCCTCGGCGACGGCCACCCGGACCACCAGTGCGGTGACGGCCAGGCCGCCGGCGCCGACGAGGAGCATGGACCTGCGTATCGTCATGACGGGATTCCGATCTTCTCGCTCGGATGGATTGCCCCCGCCTCCACTCTCGTCCGGCAGGCTGGTGCGCACACGTCGTAGTCGCCCGAACGGGGATCGGCACTCTCCGTATTCCGGTTGCGCGCGCTGACAGGATGGCCGGGTGGAACAGATCTTGCGCAGGGCGGGCGACGTGTTGGGCACCGGGCTGACGGACCCGGTGGACCTGGGCGGCAGCAGCCGCAGCGCCGTGCTGCGGTGCCGGACGGCGGCCGGCGGCAGCGTCGTCGTGAAGGCGTTCAAGGGCGGGGACGGGGCGGTGCGCTGTTTCGCGCGCGAGGCCGCCGCGCTCTCGCTCGGGCTGGGCGGGCCGCAGTTGCTCGCCGTCGACCCGATCGTGCCGCTGGTCGTGATGGCGGACCTCGGCACGGCGCCGACGCTGGCGGACGTGCTGCTCGGGGACGATCCGAAGGCCGCCGAGGGGAGCCTGCTGGCCTGGGCGCGCGGGCTCGGGCGGCTGGGCGCCGGATCGGTGCACCGGCAGGCCGAGTTCGAGCGGCTGGTGGCGGAGTCCACGACGGTGTTGGCGCCGGAGGAGCCGTGGATCCGGCAGTCCGTCACCAAGCTACTGCTGCGGCTTGAGGAGACCGGGATCGCCGTGCCGTCCGAACTCGCCGGGGAGCTGGCGCGGATCGGCACGGCCGGCGGGGAGGAGTACCCCGCGTTCACCCCGGGCGACACCTGTCCCGACAACAACCTGCTCACCCCGGACGGCCTGCGGCTGATCGACTTCGAGGCGGCCTGCTACCAGTCCGTCTTCCTGACGGCTGCCTACTGCCGGATGCCGTTCTCCACCTGCTGGTGCGTCTTCCGGCTCCCGCCCGGCCAGACGGAGGCGATCGAGGAGGCGTACCGCACCGAGATCGTCGCGGCCTATCCCGCACTCGCCGAGGACGCCGTGTGGCAGGCCGGGATGCAGCAGGCCATCGCGGCCTGGACGGTCTACACCACCGTCTGGCTGGTTCCGCGCACGGCGGAGAACAAGCCCCTCCACTCTCGGCGACCGTCCCCGACGGCGCGGCAAGTGCTGCGCCACCGCTGGGAGATGGCGAGCGGACTGACGGACTTCCCGGCCCTCGCGGAGACGGCGGGGCTGCTGCTGCGGAAGATCGCGGGCGAGTGGGACGACGAACCGCTACCGGGGTACCCGGCGTTCGCGGGTGGTCGGGCGTCGTAGCCGGGGGCTTGCCCGGTCGTTCCTCCGGTGAAGACGTTCCTGTCCTGATGGAGGAATCATGTCGAAGTTGCGTACCGCCCTCGCCGCCGCCGTGCTCGGGGCCGCCGTCGTGGTGCCCGCCGTTCCGGCCCACGCGGCGGCCGGCACGCCCGAGGCCCGGGTGAACACCTTCTTCCGGGAGTACCGCCGGGCGGTCCTCGACACGAAGGACCAGTCGCCCGCCGAGGTCCGTGCCCACTACCTGACGGCGGAGCTGAACAGGCGGCTCGACGCGTGGGCGCAGGCGAACGACGCCGACCCGGTGTTCCGCGCCCAGAACGTGCCGCTCGACTGGTCCACCCGCTACGAGGGCAGCGGCGCCGGGCACGCCACGATCGTGCTGACGGAGAAGTGGGGCGGGGGCACGTCGCAGGACGTCTGGTACTCGGTGCGGCTGGACACCCTCGTCATCAGCGACCTGGAGGACCCGCCGGTCGGTTCTTAGGACAACGGGTCGGTCGGGCGGGAGCGTGGGCGAACGGACAGTCAGATGACTGATGTCCTGCTCCTTCGCTCACCGACAGCCTTTCCGTGAGCGGTTCGGGGCCCTGGCGATGTCGTCGGGCCCGGGCGGAGCCCTCGCGGGAAGGCTCTCTTCCCGGCCGACCTCCCGAACGGAGACACCCGTGTCCAAGATCCAACGAGGCGGCGGTCTGGTGATGACCGTCCTCACCGCCGTCCTCGCCCTGCTCGTCGGACTGGCCTCGCCCGCGTCGGCGGCCCTCGGCGAGGGCAGCCAGTGGTACCAGGAGACCGAGAACGAGGTGAACCTGCAGTCCGGGGACACGATCTCCGAGGCCCGCAGCCCCGACACCCTCATCCAGGTGTGGCGCGGGAACGACAACAACCGCGTCTGGATATCGCGGAACGGCGGCGCCCCGGTGGTCTTCCCTGGCACCCAGACGCAGGCCGCGCCCCGCGTGGTGTGGACGGCCAACGGCTTCTACGTCTTCCACACCGGGGTCGACGGGCGGATCTACTACACGCAGCCGCGGTTCACCCAGAGCGGGATCCTCTCGCAGAGCCAGCCCGCCAACTGGTGGTCGCCCGAAGGGAACGTGGTGACCAGGCCCAACCTGTCGCTGTCCGTCACCCCGGTCCGCAACGGCGAGATGCTCCTGTCGTGGGGGAGCGCGACCGACAACAACCAGTACACCGCGTCCTTCGACGGAGCGAACTGGGCCGCTCCCCGGCAGGTCCCCGGCATCCTGAGCGACACGGCCAACTCCATCGCCTACAGCAGCTACTGGGACCAGTTCGCCCTCGTCCACCGCGGGCTGGACGGGCGTGCGTACGTCATGACGCGGGACCACCGCTCCGACGTCTGGGGCCAGCCGCAGCGCCTCGACGACAACCTGCAGATCTTCGGCACCCCGAGCATCGCGTTCACCACGGAGACGGGTGACGGCGTCATCGCCGTCCTGGGCAACTCCGGCAACGGCTACCACCAGGCCTACCTGGGGCAGTGGACCGAGCGCAGCTGGAGCGGGTTCCAGCACGAGAACACGTACGCCGGCATGCGGAACAACCCGTGGCTGACCGCGACCGCCCGGAGCGTCTTCCTCATCGCGACCTTCTACCAGGGTCTCGTCCAGTGGAAGGTCGGCTTCGACCGGCGCCCGTAGCGTGTGGCTGCGGTGAGGAGGGGCGGGGGGCGTTTCCCCCCGCCCCTCCAGGCGCGTTACGACCGGGTGATGGCCTGCTTCAGCAGGCCGTGGAGGACGCGTTGCTCCTCCGGGCCGAGGGCCGCCAACGGGGAGCCGACGGCGAGGAGTTCGAGGAGGCGGTCGCGCATCGCGGTGCCCTCGGACGTGAGCACCAGGTGCTTGGCGCGGCGGTCGGTGGGGTGGGGGTGGCGCTCGATCAGGCCCTGCTTCTCGAGCTTGTCGACGACGAAGGTCGCGTTGGACGGCTCGCAGCTCATGCGCTCGGCGAGCTCGCGCATGGTCATCGGCCCGGTCAGCTCGCGCAGCGCCGTCGCCTGGGCCTCGGTGAGGCCGAGGGCGGCGGCGTGCTCGCGCACGTGCTCGCCGATGCGCTGGGCGAGTCCGTTGACCATGCCGCACAGCTGTCGTTCGGCGATGGCCTGCGGTTCCTGGGCCCGGGACGTCGTCATGCCCCCCATCCTAGCAAGTCCGTCAAGCCAGAATATTTTGAGCTTGAATGATTCGAACTTGATGCTTATGGTGATCTCCGTCGCCGCGGGGAGCGCGGCGCCGGGCCGATGAACGGCCATCAGGGGAGAGGACTCACAATGGACTTGAGTACGAAGCAGGACACCGCACGGCTGAGCCGGCCGTCGGACATCCGCTCGATTCGGCTCGGCGACACCAAGGTGTCGTACGTGCCGGACGGCGACGTGCGGCTCCGGCCGCTCGCGATGCTGCCGGACACCACGGAGGACGTGTGGGCGGCGCACCCCGAGTACCTGGACTCCACGGGCAACCTCGTCGGGAGCGTCGGCGCGCTGCTCGTCGAGCACGGCGGCCGGGCGCTGCTGATCGACACGGGCGTCGGCCCGAGGGCGCTGGAGCTCCCGGAGGGCCCGCTCCACTCGATCCGGGGCGGCGCGCTCCTGGACAACCTGGCCCGGCTCGGCCGCGCCCCCGAGGACATCGAGGCGGTGGCCTTCACCCACCTCCACGTCGACCACCTCGGCTGGGCCTGCACCCCCGAGGGCGACCGGCCGGCGTTCGCCCGCGCCGACTACCTGATCTCCGGGCCGGAGTGGGAGGGGCGCGGGGATCTGACGGCCGAGCAGGCCGCGGCCCTCGCCCCGCACGTCCGGACGGTCTCGGACGGCGAGGAGGTCTTCCCCGGCGTGCAGGTGCGGATCACCCCGGGCCACACCGTCGGGCACGCCGAGTACGTCATCACCGGCGGTGGCCGGCGCCTGATCGCCTTCGGCGACGCCGTGCACTCGCCGATCCAGATCGACCACCCCGAGTGGTCCTCGGGCTTCGACCACGACCTCGCCCGGACCGCCGAGAACCGTCGCCGCCTGGTCGCCGAGCTGGCCGAGCCGGACACGATCGGCTTCGGCGTGCACTTCGCCGACGTTGTGTTCGGGCGCGTCGAGGCGGGAGGGGACGGTCCGGCCTGGCAGCCCGTGGACGCCTGATCCGCCCCGAAACGAAGGAGATCCCCGAGCGGTCGGCTCGGGGATCTCCGGGGTGTGCGGCTCGGCAGGACGTTGCTCAGTCGATGCAGAACTCGTTGCCCTCGATGTCCTGCATCGCGATGCACGAGTCGTGACCGTCGTACAGCAACTGCACGCGTACCGCGCCCAGCGGGAGCAGCCGTGCGCACTCGGCTTCGAGCGCGGCGAGGCGCTCCTCGCCCACGAGCCCGGTGCCGACGCGCACGTCGAGGTGCACCCGGTTCTTGACGATCTTCCCCTCGGGAACGCGCTGGAAGTACAGCCGCGGGCCCACGCCGGTCGGATCGGTGCAGGCGAACCACGAACCCCGTTCCTCGGGGGACCGGGAGTTCTCGTAGTCGTCCCAAGTGGCGAACTCCTTCGGAGGATTCGCTGCCGCGTACCCCAGTACCTCGCACCAGAAGCGGCCGACGCGCTCGGGCTCCGCGCAGTCGAAGGTGACCTGGAACTGCTTGATCGATGACATGCGCGCACCCTAACAGGGGGCTCGGCTGCTCATTCCTCGGCCGGAGCAGGTGCGTTGGCGCCGTGGTCTACCGGCCCCGGGCCCACGCTTCGCGGGTGACCGCGTACTCGACGTCGCCGTGTTCGGCGCCCTCGATGTACTCGGGCCACTCCTCGAAGAACGTGCGGACGTGCGTCAGCCCGGTTTTCTCCATGACGCGACGGGAGGCCGTGTTGACCGTCATCGTGGTGGCGACGATCCGCTCGACGCCGAGCTCGGTGAAGGCGTGGTGGACGATGGCCCGCGCGCCCTCGGTGGCGTAGCCCCGGCCCCAGGTGGACGGCAGCATGCGGTAGCCGAGTTCGGTGTCGCCGCCGGTCAGGCCGACGCTGCTCGCGGGGCGGAGCGAGACCCAGCCGAGGAAGCGCCCGGACGACGTCTCGACCGCGGCGAAGCAGCCCATTCCGCCCGGGAGTTCGTCGTACTCGCGGAGGAGGGCGGGGAGGTGTTCGCGTTCGACGGCGGTCCGGGGTACGGGCCGGCCGTCGTCGATGTGGCGCATGACGTCGGGGTGGCCGTGCAGCGCGGCGAGGTCGTCCAGGTCGGCGGGGGTGAAGCGGCGGAGGGTCAGGCGGTCGGTGCGCAGGTAGGCGTTCACGACGGCGATTCGAGCAGGGCGACCTGGCTTCCGGCAACTGCTTTGCCCATGGGCCGGGCCCCTGGGACACCGGTATCCGTTGCACAGTGGCGGCCCTGGAGCAACTCTGACACTATCTCAGCTACGGTGAATGCACCGTGTGCCAATCGTTCATTTCGGCCACGCCAGCGTGGTCGTGGAGCGTCGAGAAGATTCGAGGCCGGCCTTGAAGTCCGTACGGAACCGCATACCTCATCTGGTGACGGTCGTCCTCATGCTCCTGGGCGTGATGACCGCCGCGACCGCGCAAGCACAGGCGGCCCCGCAGCGGCTCGCCGGTGGCGGGACCATCTGCTCCTACTCACCGGTTCCGGCGGGGTGGGTGATCACGAGTTCGTACAGCAGCGCCGGTTGTCCCGGCACCGGCGTGGCGTTCACCATCGTGGACGTGACCGGGCAGGCCGGCGCCACCGTGTGTTCGATGTCTCCCATCCCGGCGGGGTGGGTGATCACGCTTTCGTACAGCAGTGCCGGTTGCGCCGGTACCGGTGTCGCGTACTCCATCGCGAACACCGCGAACCGGACTGCCGCCACTACGTGTTCGATGTCGCCGATTCCGGCGGGGTGGGTGATCACGCTTTCCTACAGCAGTGCCGGTTGCGCCGGTACCGGTGTCGCGTACTCCATCGCGAACACCGCGAACCGGACCAACGTCACCGCGTGTTCGATGTCTCCCATCCCGGCGGGGTGGGTCGTGGCGAGCTCGTACAGCACCGCCGGTTGCGTCGGCACCGGCGTGGCGTACATCATCGTGAACGCCGCCAACCTGCGTTACGCCATCGTCTGCTCCTTCTCGCCGGTCCCGGCGGGGTGGGTCGTGGCGAGCTCGCAGGGCGCCAGCAACTGCGTGGGCAGCGGCATCGCGTACACCATCAGGAAGGCCTGACCACCCGGAGTAGGTCGAGCGTGCGCACGGCCACGTGGGCGCGGCCTTCACGAGGCCGTGCCCACGTGCTTGTGACACCACCGAACGGCCACCGCCCGTGACGCGAACACGCGCGTAGGACCCGATAGGCTTCTTCAGCTGGGGGTGCCTCCGGCCGGAGCGGGCATTGCCTGTCGGACACCACACTTCATGACGTGACGATGGGGTGAACGCGATGCCTCTTGAGGGCGAGTACGAGCCGAGCCCGGCGCAGTGGGTGCGCGAGCAGGTCGAGCTGTACGAGAGTTCGGGCGGCACGCAGGGAACGACGCTCTGGGACACGGGCCTGCCCGTCGTCATCCTCACGACGCGCGGTGCGAAGAGCGGCAAGATCCGCAAGACCCCGTTGATGCGCGTCGAGCACGAGGGGCGGTACGCGGCGGTGGCCTCGAAGGGCGGCTTCCCGCGTCACCCGGTCTGGTACTTCAACGTCAAGTCCGACCCGCACGTGGAGCTCCAGGACGGGCCCGAACGCCGGGACATGACGGCCCGTGAGATCACCGGAGCCGAGAAGGCCGAGTGGTGGGAGCGCGCGGTCGCCGCGTATCCGCCGTACGCCGAATACCAGGAGAAGACCGACCGCGTGATCCCCGTCTTCGTGCTGGAGCCCTCGCACGGGTAGGACCGGAGGCTAGCCGTACAGCCCCGCACCGATCCCGATCAGCTTCCGTCGCTCCACCGCGCCCCCTCGCGTCCCGTCCCCTGCGGGAAACCCTCTCCGGAGGTCCAGTGGGCACGGAAAAGGCGAGAAGAAATATTCTCCTCGCCACTATCAAGATATAACGCATCGGGGGGCTTGCCGCAAGGCCCCCGGTGTGCCGCACAATCGTCGGTCTCAAGGCCATGACCTGCGGAAACGGGAGTCGGGAAATGCGCGTTTTGTTGACGAGCTGGGGATCACGCGGAGACGTCGAACCGCTGGCGGCGCTGGCGGTGGAATTGCAGCGGCTCGGGGCGGAGGCGGCGGTCTGCGCGCCCGCGGACGACGACTTCGTCGCCCTGCTGGCGCGGGTCGGCGTGCCGCTCGTGCCGCTCGGGCCGACGGTGAAGTCGATCGTCGCCAACCCGAAGCCGCCGACCGGCGAGGACGCCTTCCGGCTGGCGCCGGCGCTGGTGGAGGCGCGGTTCGAGACCCTCGCCGCGGCGGCGAAGGACGGGTGCGATGCGATCCTCGCCACCGGGCTGATGCCGGCGGGCGCGCGGGACGTGGCGGAGAAGCTCGGCGTGCCGTACGTGTTCGCGTGCTTCCACATCGCCGGGATCCCGTCGCCGCACTTCCGGCCGGGCCGGCGCCCCGGGCCGCCGCTGTCGGAGGGGGAGACGGACCTCCGGGTGCTGTGGCGGGAGGACGGCGAGCGCGTGAACGGCCTGTACGGGGAGGCGCTCAACCGCGGGCGGGCCGGGATCGGGCTGCCGCCGGTGGACAACGTCCGCGATCACGTCTTCGGGGAGCGGCCCTGGCTGGCGGCGGACGCGGTGCTGTGCCCGTCGGAAGGGATGACGGACCTGGATCTGTTGCAGACCGGGGCGTGGATCCTGCCGGACGAGCGTCCGCTGCCGGACGAGCTGGAGGCGTTCCTGGCCGCGGGCGAGCCGCCGGTGTACGTCGGCTTCGGGAGCATGGCCTCGTACGCGCCGAAGGACGTGGCGGGAGCGGTCATCGAGGCGAGCCGCGCGTACGGGCGTCGGGTCGTCGTCGGGAGCGGATGGGCCGGGCTGGGGGCGGTCGACGACGGCGACGACTGCTTCGTGGTCGGGGAGGTCAACCAGCAGGCGCTGTTCCGGCGGGTGGCTGCGGTCGTGCACCACGGCGGCGCGGGCACGACGACGACGGCCTCGCGGGCGGGAGCGCCGCAGGTGATCGTGCCGCTGATCGCGGACCAGCCGTACTGGGCGGCGCGGGTGGCCGAGTTGGGGATCGGCGCGGCGCACCGGGGGCCGGCGCCGACGGTGGAGTCGCTGACGGCGGCGTTGGGGGTGGTGCTGACGCCCGAGGTCGCCGAGCGGGCGAAGGCCGTGGCGGGCACGATCCGGGCGGACGGGGCGACGGTGGCGGCGAAGCTGCTGCTGGAGGCGGCCGGCCGACCCGTACAAGGCCCGGCTGTCGGGTGATTGTCGGGCGCCTGCGAGGCCGTGGGCGCCGGATCGGCTCGTGCATCGTGGCACCGCCCGAGGGCTTCGAACCCTCGGGCGGTGCCACCGGCGTGCTCACGGTCGGCTCGATGTCGCGAGACGCTGGAGAAGCCGTTCCATACGGAGATCGTATTCAGTGGCGTCGGCTCTGCGCGTCGCCCCGGGGATGTACGCCGGATACGCTCCCGGGCCGACGGCCTGGGAAGAGGTGACATCCGCCGGCCGACGCGGTGGATCGTGGTCCGTTCCTAGGTTCATGGCCATGAGGAATGCACCGATGATCGATCTTCGCGACACGACAAAGAAGTACAGCGTCATCGAGCGATCAACGGCGAAGGCGCTGCCCGATTCGACCCGCGAGCGCGCCGCTGCGGGCAAGCAGCCCGCGCAGCACCGGCGCCGAAGCCGTTGCCGGTGGCCTGAGTCGGCACTCATCGGCTGTGGAGTCGCAGTTCTCGCCTGGGCGTTCGTGCTCTGCACCACCCTGCCGTCAACAGCGACTGCTGTGCACTGGTCGGCCGCCTGGGCCGGGTTGGACGCCATGGAGGCACTCGGCTTCATCGCCACCGGGGTCCTGGCCGCTCGTGGCGATCCCCGCCGGGCCCTGCCTGCTGCGGCCACGTCGATGCTGTTGCTGGTCGACTCCTGGTTCGACCCGGTGACAGCGGGGCCCGGCAGCGATTTCGCCGTGGCGCTGGCCATGGCGTGCTTCGCCGAACTACCGCTTGCGGTGGTCTGTGCCCTCGTCGCCTGGCGGGCGCTCCGCGTTCCGACAGCACAGCCTGTCTGACCAGCCGTCACTTACTCACGACAGAGGACTCTTGATCATGAATCTTCGCACTGCACTCGGTCGCCCCGGAGCGCGATGGGGGTTGACCGCGGCGGCGGCCGGCACCGCGGCCCTGTCCTGGTGGGCGTTCGACTCCGCCCCCTACCCGTACGCGCAGCGCCGGCTCCTCGACCTGCCCTTGCCGCTGCTCAGCCAGGAGCGGCTCGATTCGATGCTGGAGTTGCGTCAGGGCGAGCGGGTCCTGGAGGTCGGACCGGGCACGGGCCTGCAGGCTCTGCAGACCGCCCCGCAACTGGGCACCGACGGTCGACTCGACATCGTCGACGTCCAGCAGGAGATGCTCGACCACGTGATGAGCCGGGCCGCACAGCGCGGTCTCACCAACATCGCGCCGACCCGGGCGGACGCCCACCACCTGCCGTTCGAGGACTCCGTGTTCGACGCCGCCTACCTGGTGACGGCCTTGGGTGAGATCCCGCAGCCGGCGGTGACGCTGACGGAGCTGAGCCGGGTGGTGAAGCCGAACGGACGGATCGTGGTGGGCGAGTTCTTCGACCGGCACCAGGTGCGGCGCGCCACCCTGGCTCGCCATGCCAATGCCGCGGGACTCCACGTGACCCGGCTGATCGGCCCGCCGTTCTCCTACTACGCTCGGCTGGCGCCATGCCGACCGGACGGGTCACGGGCGCCGCTGACAGCCGCCGGTACCCAACACCGCACCGCGGTATAGGGAACGAGCAGCGGCGAACGCCATCTTCGGGTGTGAGTGGACGTCAAATGCGAAACCGGGTGGACGCTCGACGCGTCGGCTCGCTGATCCGCGGTGCTCAGCCGACCGGTCCCGTCGTCGCGGGCGGCCCTACCGCCGGTTCGAGTAGCGACAGCGTCCGCTGTTGCGCGTCGAGGCCGACGCGGATGCCGACCGGCATCGGCAGGTTCGGGCCGGCGTGCCCGAAGTCGACGTTGCCCAGGACCGGGATGGCGCGGTCGCCGAGGACGTCGAGGACGATCTCGGGCAGGGTCGGGGACGCGCCGGGCTCCAGCCCGACGATCTCGCGCGGAACGCCCACGACCATGCCCGAGATCCGATCGAGGATGCCGGAGTGCCGCATCACCTGCAGGTAGCTCCACACGTGGGAGGCCAGACCGCCCATCTCCTCCCAGAACAGCACCGCGCCGTCGAACCGTTCGAGCGGGAGGGCGAAACGCGTCGCCTGCGCCAGCACGATGCGATTGATCACCCCGCCGATCAGCCGGCCTTCGGCACGACCGGGACGCCAGCACTCCCACGACGAGCTCGCCGGCAGCGCGCCGATCGCTTCGGTACCGGTCAGCAGCCTGGAATAGAGATCCTCAAGTTCCGCCCGGCGCGCCACGGGTGCGGACTGCCAGTGCCCGCCGAAGCCGGGAACGGCCATGTCGGCGTGGAACCCGACCAGACCCGTGCGCGCGTAGAGCACCAGGTGCAGCAGCGAGATGTCGCTGTAGCCGAGGATCGGCTTGGGGTCGGCCCGGATCGCCTCGACGTCGATCAGGTCGAGGTAGCCGAGCGCGGTCTGACCGCCGTCACTCGCGACGATCGCGCGCACCTCGGGATCACGTAGGAGACCATTGAGTTCACCGGCGATCTCCGCCGGCGTGGCCGCGCTCCACCAATGGCTGCGTCCGGCTTCGAGCAGCGGCGCCCGACGCACACGGAAGCCCATTCGCTGGAGCACGACCACCGTCTGCTCGACGTTGGGCTCGTAAGCGGCGGGCAGGGGACCGGAGAGTGAGGCGATGACCACGAGGTCTCCGGGCCTCAGGGCACGCGGTCGGAGCAGTCGAGGCGGTGCGGAACCAGTCATGGCGTCAGTGTCGCCGGTGCCGCCGGTGGGGTCACGCGACTTTCGCCGGTCGGCCGCCCCGGGATCCTGCCTGGCCATGGTGCCGGCCCGGTCGGCGGGTCTACCTTGGCGCGGTGAATGCTTCGACCGACGCCGCTCGACGGCGGCGCCTGTTCTTCGCCGTCGGGTGGTCCGTAGTGGTGCTGGGAACCGGACCTCGACGCGACCCTCGATACGGTGTGGGAAGTCGGCGGATCCGACTTCCCACGTACCGGCTCGGATTGCGCTCGCTCAGACCTCGGCGGTCGCGGCGAAGTCCACGAAGGCCTGCCAGGCCGTGGGGGAGAAGGTGAGGTGGGGGCCGGTCTTGTCCTTGGAGTCGCGGACGAGAACGGCGGTCGTCGTCTCGGCGACCTCGATGCACTCGCCGCCCTCGTTGCCGCTGTAGGTGCTCTTGCGCCAGGCGACTTCGACGCACTCGCCGCCTTCGTTGCTGCTGTGGCTGCTCTTGAACCAGGTCAGCTCGGCCATGTTCCGACGGTACGCCGACGGCCCATCGCTGCCTAGCGATGGGCCGTCAAGAGGCCGATTTCAGACCTCGGCGGTCGCGGCGAAGTCGACGAACGCCTTCCACGCGGCCGGCTCGAAGGCCAGCTGCGGGCCGCTTTTGTCCTTTGAGTCACGGACGTGGACGACGCCGGGGGTCTCTGCCACCTCGACGCAAGCGCCGCCTTCGTTGCTGCTGTGGCTGCTCTTAAACCATGCCAGCTCGGTGCTCATAGCTCTCCCAGCATCTTCTCGATCAAGGACAAGGACTCCTGCGGACTGTGAGCCTGTGCCCTGAGCGTGCCGTACCGCGCGTTCATGATCCGAACCTCGTCCGGGTCGGTGATCAGCCTACTGCTCGTCTGAACCTCGATGTAGCCGGTCTGCGGTTTGCCCTTGGGAGTGATCAGAATGAACCCTCCACCCAGCCCCGCGTGTTCCGTGCGACTCATCGGCATGACCTGGATCGCCATGCCTCGTGTGTTCCCGACTTCAAGCAGCCGACGCAGCTGTCCTTTGAGGATCTCGGATCCGCCCAGAGGACGAAGAAGCACGCTCTCGTCAATCACCCAGCTGAAGATCGCTCTTGGCCAGCGCGTGAGGACCTCCTGCCGCGCCATGCGCGCGGCGATGCGCATCTCGATCACTTCCTCGGAGAGTGCGGGCTGCCGCATCTCGAAGAGTGCTCGCGCGTAGGGTTCGGTCTGGAGCAGTCCAGGGATGAGAAGCGTGCTGTAGTCATGCGTCTCGATTGAGTCGACTTCCAAGCCCGCGTAGCCCCGGAACCAGTGCGGGTGCCGCATCCGTGCCTTCGCCCGCGCCTTGACCACGTCCTCCGCCGCGACGGCCAACAGGCCACCGGCGTTGAGGAGTTTGTCGAGCGCGACCAGCAACTCCGGCTGCGGGGTGCGCTTTCCGCGTTCCACGGCGCCGATCAGGTGCTCGCCGTAGCCGACCTTCTCGCCGAGTTCCTTCTGGGTCAAGCCGGCCCGCTCGCGCAGCAGCTTGATCTGCTTCCCGATGGCGCGGAAGAAGTCGGAGACCTCGCCCTCCTCCTCCGGCATCGTCGTCGTCGAGTCCTCGTCCCGGACTCCACCCATGGTGACCACCCCTATGATCCGATCACGCCCGCCAGAGGTGACAGGCGACAATCCGCTGCCATACAAGCACTCTCCGTGCCTGCTCCGGCCATGGTCAGCGTACGTCTCTGCCGTCACGCTTTTGCTCATGAAGTCCGAAACCCCCCTCGACAATCCCCGTTCCCACACCTCCGTCCTCACCGCCACCCCCAAGGGTGCGGCGATCGGACGCCGGATCGCCCGCCGTCAACTCGCCGCCTGGCGGGTCAACTTGACGGCCACCGAGGCGTACTACGCCGCCCTCCTCGTCGTCGGCGAGCTCGCGGCCAACGCGATCACGCACGGCCGTGTTCCGGGGCGCGGGTTCGAGCTCCACCTCTGCCTCACCACCACCGTGCGCCGGGGCACCACCCTCCGTATCGAGGTGTCCGACTGCCGAGGGGACCGTCTCCTCCCCGTCCTCCCGGTCAGACTCACGCCCAACTCCCAGTCCGGGCGCGGCCTCACGCTCGTCGACGCGCTCGCCGACCGCTGGGGCACGATCCCGCGCCACCCCAACGGCAAGACCGTCTGGGTCGAACTCGACCTCCCCGCCGGCGGCACCGATGCGGCCTGACGTCACCGCCGCCACCGCGACCGCCTGCACGGTCCTGCCGATCGCCCTCGTCCTCGCTCTCCTCATCTGGCTCTCCCCTCTCGCCCGTCACCACCCGCACCATTCGCCCCAGCGGAATCCGACTGCGACCCTTACTCCCGTTCGGTGATCAATTCGGTCCGGTTCCCCGAGCCGGACCATTGACCAGCGAAAACGAAGAAGTACCAGCCGGTAAGTACGGTGACGAGTAAAGAAACGTCAATCGCCAAGTCCGTCCCTACCAGCCCCCGTTGCCCCTGTGCTAGGGTCGCCAGCGGCATGAGTGAGCGCGGTCAGACCGGGGGAAAGCTCGTGGCAAAGCCTCGTGTCCTCATCATCGGGGACAGCATTCGAATTGTTCCGAAGGCCACGTCGGCCGATGTCGACGTCGTTTACCTCCAGAAGCCTTCGCAATTCGACCAGGCGGTTATTCCGTTCTGTCGTCAGCTCGTTCTGGTGGACTATCAGCACGTGCCCTCCGCCGTCGCCATGACGCGGGCCCTGCACGAGCTCGGCCCGATCGACCGGATCGTCACCCAGACCGAGGCGGCCCAGCTCGTCGCGGGCCACCTGACCTCGCTGCTCGGGATCGCCGGCACGACGGAACGCACCGCCCGGCTGCTGCACGACAAGTCGGCCATGCGTGCGCTCCTCAACGAGCGCGGCATCGGCCCGGTGCCCTTCGAGCTGAATCCCTCCCACGCGCAGCTGCGCGCGTTCGTCGCGGCGCACGGTGCCGCGATCG
Source organism: Kitasatospora sp. NPDC059408 (assembly GCF_042751525.1). Classification (NCBI taxonomy): domain Bacteria; kingdom Bacillati; phylum Actinomycetota; class Actinomycetes; order Kitasatosporales; family Streptomycetaceae; genus Kitasatospora; species Kitasatospora sp. NPDC059408. The sequence goes on along the minus strand of NZ_JBHYWI010000023.1, from coordinate 45,050 downwards.
TCAAGCCGACGATGGGGTCCGGCAGTCTCGGGGTGCGGCGGATCGCATCGCTCGACGAGGTCGACGACGTGTGGGCCTGGTGCCAGGAGTTCGGGCTCGGTGAATTCCAGGTCGAGCAGCTCCTGATCGGCCCGGAACTGAGTGTCGAGGCCTTTTCCGAGGCCGGGCGGCACACCGTCGTCGCGGTCACCGCGAAGGACACCGACGGCGGGACCGTCGAAGTCGGGCACGTCATTCCCGCGCCCATTTCCGACATCGAACTCTCGGAGATCAGTGATGTGACGATTCGCCTGCTCGACGCGGTCGGATTGCAGGACGGTCCCTCGCACACAGAGGTGATCGTGACCGCCGACGGACCGCGCATCATCGAATCGCACACCCGGCGCGGTGGCGACCGCATCAACGATCTCGTGAAATTGGTGTACGGAATCGACATGGAGGAAGCCGCTTTCCGGCTGGCCGGCCGAGGCTCTCCGCTCGACGGCCTCCACCCGGCGCGCGGCGCGGCGGCGGTCCGTTTCCTGACCGCCGACCCCGGTGTCGTCACGTCCGTGACCGGTGTCGACGCGGCGAAGGCCGTCGAAGGCGTCGTGGACGTGGTCGTGAGCGTCCGGCCGGGTGGGGTGGTGTCGGAGCTGCGCTGGTCGGACGACCGCTGCGGGCTCGTCGTCGTCCACGCCGAGGGCGTCGACACGGCCGTGGCCCTGGCCCGCAAGGCGGCCGCCCACGTGGTGATCACCACCGAGTCCGTCGCCGAAGGCCCGGACGCAGCGGCGACGCCCGAGACGCTGGACGCGATCCTCCGCCCCTACGACGAGGTGTTCGACCCGTTCCACGGGTCCGCCGACGCCTCGTAGGGCAGCGGCGGGACCCGTCCGAACGTCGACCTGGTGCGGCGTGGGAGTGGCCTGCCCCGGTTCCGGCCGGTGGCGGCAACTCCGCTGCGGCACGCCGTGATTGTGCACAACAGCAAATTCACGCCCACGGGCTGAAGCCCTGCCCCGACTTTGGAGTGCGGTATGGCCGCGATCCCTCAATCTGGCATGCGCATGCTCTCCCACACCCAGGAAAGCCTCTGGCTCTTCCACGAACTCGCCGGTTTCGACGAACCGGCCTACAACGAATCGGTGGCCTTCGACATACGCGGCCCGCTCGATCCGGAGGCGTTACGCGGGGCCGTCCACGCGACGGTCCTCCGGCACGACGCCCTCCGCACCACGTTCCTCGAAACCCCGGACGGCCCACGGGCCAGGGTGCACGACTCCGCTCCGGACCGCACGACCTTCGCCGACCTCCGCACAACCGCCCCGGCCGAGGCCCGCGTTCAGGCGGACGAGCTCCTCGCCGAGCACCACCGGCAGCCGTTCGACCTCGCTGCGGCCCCGCTGCTGCGCACCCTCCTCGTGGCGCTGCCGGGCGACCTCTGGCTCCTCTCCCTGACGGCTCATCACATCGTCATCGACGACTGGAGCATCCATCTCCTCCTGGACGAGATCGGGGAGAACTACCGCGCGCTCACAGCGAACGGCCGGATCCCGGAACGGCCCGCCGCCGGCGCTGCGTTCCGCGCGTTCGTCGCGGCGAGCCGCACGGCCGACGCCACCGCCGACCAGGCCGAGAAGGTCGAGCGCTGGCGCCGATCCCTGGCCCACTGCCCGGAGTTGCTCGGCATGCCGCTCGACGGCCCGCGTCCCGCCGTGCAGACCTTCCGCGGCGACAGCCTGACGGTGACCGTCCCGCGCGCGGACGTCGAGCCGCTGCTGAAGGAGTGCGCGCGCGAGTGCCGCAGTACCGCGTTCCCGGTGTTCCTCGCCGCGTACGCCGTGCTGCTGAACCGGTACACGCGGCAGGACGGGTTCGCCGTCGGCACCACGGTGCTCAACCGGCCGGGCGCCGAGGACCTGGACGAGGTCGGCTGCTACGTCAACACGCTGCCGCTCTTCGTCCCCGTGGACCCGGACGACAGCTTCCGCACGGTGCTGGGCAGCGCGCAGGAGGCGGCCGAGCGGCTGCTGGACGACGGTGACACCCCGTACCCGAAGGTGGTCGAGGCGCTCGGGGTCGAGCGGCCGCGCGACCACAACCCGGTGTTCCAGACGATGCTCACGCTGCTCGGCGGCCGGCCCGCGCTCGGCCTCGGGCCCGGCCCGGTCGCCGAGTACCGCCCGGTCCGCCGCACGGCCGCCAAGTTCGACCTGATGCTGTACGTCGAGGCGGCCGACGACGCGTACGCGTTCGAGCTGGAGTTCAACACCGACCTCTTCACGCGCGAGACCGCCGAGCGGCTCCTGCGGAACTACGCGCAGCTCCTGACCTCGCTGGCCGCCGCCGGCGTCGACGCCCCGGTGGGCGCGGCGTCGATGACGCGCGAGGCGGACCGGAGGCTGATCCTCGACGACTGGAACGACACGCGGGCCGAATACCCGGCCGGGACGGTCGTCGACGTCATCGAGGAGCAGGTCCGGCGGACCCCGGACGCGCTCGCCGTCGTGTTCGACGGTGAGCGCCTCACGTACGGCGAGCTCAACCGACGGGCGAACCGGGTGGCGCACCGGATCCGCGGGGAGCTCGCGGCGAGCGGGAAGGGCCCGTTCGTCGGCGTCTTCATGGAACGGTCCGTGGAGATGGTCGTCGCGCTGCTCGCGATCGTGAAGGCGGGCTGCGCGTACGTCCCGATCGACCCCGAGTACCCAGCCGCCCGGATCGCCTTCATGGTGCAGGACGCGGATCTGCCGCTGATCCTCACCCAGGAGCGGCACCGCGAGGGGCTCGGTGAGGTGACGGCGGACGTCCTCGTCCTGTCGGGTCCGGAATCGTGGCACGAGGACGACGTCGACCCCGTACGGGAGTCGAGCCCCGCCGACCCCGTCTACATGATCTACACCTCCGGCTCCACCGGGCAGCCCAAGGGCGTCGTCAACCGGCACGACGCGCTCGCGAACCGGCTGTACTGGATGCAGTCCGCCTTCCCCCTCGCGGGCGAGGACCGCGTCCTGCAGAAGACCCCGTACAGCTTCGACGTGTCGGTGTGGGAGTTCTTCTGGCCGCTGATGACCGGCGCCGCCATCGTCGTGGCCAAGCCCGGCGGGCACCGGGACCCGGACCACCTGAAGGAGCTCATCCGCTCCGCCGCCGTCACGACCGTGCACTTCGTGCCCTCCATGCTCAACGTGTTCCTGGAGGCGGACGGCCTCGCCGCCCACTGCGGCTCGCTCAAGCGCGTCGTCTGCAGCGGGGAGGCGCTGCCGCGCAAGACCATCGAGGTGTTCGACGCCGCGCTCCCGGGCTGCGAGTTGCACAACCTGTACGGGCCCACCGAGGCCGCGATCGACGTCTCGCACTGGCCCTGCACGACCGACTACCCGGGCGAGATCGTCCCCATCGGCACGCCGATCGCCAACGTGCGGCTGTACGTCCTGGACCAGGACCTGAGGCTCCAACCAGTGGGCGTGCCCGGCGAGTTGTGCATCGGCGGCGTGGCCGTCGCCACCGGGTACCACGGGCGCGACGAGCTCACCGCCCGCATGTTCGTCGCCGACCCGTACGGCACCGCGCCCGACGCCCGTCTCTACCGGACCGGTGACCTGGCGCGCTTCCTGCCGGACGGGCAGATCCAGTACCTGGGCCGCATCGACAACCAGGTCAAGCTGCGCGGGCTGCGCGTGGAGCCCGACGAGATCGCCGCCGTGCTGCGGGACCTGCCCGGTGTCCAGGACGCGGCCGTCGTCGTGGACTCGTCGGGGCCCGCGCAGGCGCTCGCCGCGTACGTCGTCAGCCAGGCCTTCGACGCCGACGACCTGCGGGCCCGGCTGCGCAAGCTGCTGCCGGAGTTCCTCGTGCCGCAGTACCTCGTGGGGCTCGACGCCCTGCCCACGACGCCGAACGGCAAGCTCGACCGCCGGGCGCTGCCCGCGCCGACGGCGGGTGCCGCTGGGACCGCGAGCCCCGGCCCCGCACCCGCCACGGACGCCGAGCGTGCCGTGGCCCGCGCCTGGCAGGAGGTGCTCGGCCTGGCCGAACCGGTCGGTCTGGACAGCAACTTCTTCGCCCTCGGCGGCGACTCGATCCTCGCCCTGCGCGTCTCCTCCCGCCTGTGCGCGGCCGGCTACCCCGTGGGCCTGCGCGACGTGTTCGCCCACGCGACGCTCGGGGAGCTCGCCGCTACGCTCACCCGGGGTGGCGCAGCCGAGGCGGCCGTCACGCCCGTGTTCGCACTCGTGTCGGACGAGGACCGGGCCCTGCTGCCCGCCGACGCGGTCGACGCGTGGCCGCTCACGAAGCTCCAGTCCGGCATGATCTACCACTCGCTGCTGGACGAGGAGTCGCCCGTCTACCACGACATCTTCGACTACGAGCTCGCGGGCGTGACCGGCCCGCAGCAACTGGCCCGTGCCATCCGTGGGACCGTCGCCCGGCACGCCCAACTCCGGTCGTACTTCGACCTGGAGAACTACGAGGAGACGCTCCAGATCGTCCTCGTGGAGGCGTTGCCGGCCGTGGAGTTCGTGGATGTCTCCCAGCTGCCCTCCGGCGCACAGGACAAGGCCGTCGAGGACTGGATCGAGGCCGAGAAGCACCGCCCGCTCGATCTCGCCCGGCCGCCCATCCGCTTCTGCGTCCACGTGCGGGGTGCGGACCGCGTGAACCTGGCGGTCTCGTTCCACCACCTGATCCTGGACGGGTGGAGCGTCGCGCTCGTCGTCGAGGAGATCCGGCGGCGGTGCGGCGAGCTCCCCGGCGGGCGGGTGCCGGCTCCGGCGCCGAGCTACGGCACGTACGTGGCGCTGGAACGCGAGAGCGCGCAGCGGCCCGAGGACCGGGCCGCCTGGCGGCGCCTGCTCGGCGGCCACGCCGCGACGCTCGTCGCGGGCCGTCCGTCGCCCGGCCAGGAGATCGAGACCGCGGCGGTCGAGCGGATCGTCCCGGCCGACCTCGAAGCCCGGCTGCGCCGGCGCGCCGCCGCCCTCGGACTGCCGCTCAAGTCGCTCTACCTGGCCGCGCACTGCGCCGCGCTCGCGGAGCTCAGCGGTGCCTCCCGGGTGATCGCCGGCCTGGTCGGCAACGGCCGTCCGGAGATCCCGGGCGGGAGCGAGATGGTCGGCCTGTTCCTCAACACCCTGCCGTTCCCCGTCGAGGTGGGCGAGGCGGACGACCCGGCGCTGCCGGCCGCGGTCTTCGCGCGCGAGCGCGAGCTGCTCCCGCTCCAGCGGTACCCGCTCGCCGACATCGAGCGGCAGCACGGGGGAGCGCTCTTCGACGTCGTCTTCAACTACACCGACTTCCACGCGTACGCGGCGGGAGCGGGCGGAGCGGGCGGAGCGGGTGGAGCGGGTGGAGCGGGTGGAGCGGGCGGAGTAGGGAGAGTCGGCGAGGCGGCGGCGCAGGAGGGCCCGGTGACGATCGCGAGCGCCCGGTACTTCGAGCTCACCAGCTTCCCGGTGCTCGTCCACGTCCACCGGGACCACTTCGCGCACGCCACGGAGATCGCCGTGTGCCACGACCCGTCCCGGATCAAGACCGCCACGGCGGAGGCGTTCGTCGACGACTTCCTCGCGGCCCTCGGGCGCTACGCGGCCGACGGGGCGGCGGGCGGCGACGAGGACGAGACGGAGTTCGCCGTCGCCGGGATCATCGCCAAGGCGGTCGGCCGGGAGACGGTCGGGGCGAACGAGAACTACCTCGACGCCGGGGTCGACTCGATCACCTCGATCCGCATCCTCGTCAAGCTCCGCAAGGTGTTCCCCGGCGCGGCGATGCGCGACGTGATGGAGGCGCGGACGGTCCGGGCCCTCGTCCGTCGCCTGGCGGGGCAGGCGCCCGTCACCGAGGCGGTGCAGGTGACGAAAAGTGCCGCCGCGACCGGGCCGCTGCCGGAGGGCGTCGTCGACACGTACCCGCTCACGGCCACGCAGCTGCGGATGCTCGAAGCGACGCGGCGCGACCCGGCGCAGTCCGCGTACCACGACGTCTTCGCGTACACCGTCGCCCTGCCGCTGGACGAGCCGCTGCTCCGGTCCTCGCTGCGGCGCATGATAGAGGCGTACGAGACGCTGCGGACCTCGTTCGACCTGGACGCGGGGCGGCAGCTCGTCCACGCCTCGGCCGAGCCCGACCTGACCGTGTACGACGACGGCCCGGCCGACGCCTGGTTCGAGCGCGAGCGCGGCTCCGGCTTCGCCTGGGACCGGCCGCCGCTGCGGTTCGCCGCCCACCGGCTCGCGGAGGATCGTTTCGTCCTCTCGCTCGGCTTCCACCACGCGATCGTCGACGGCTGGAGCCTGTCGCTGCTCGTCCGGGACCTCCTGCTCGCGTACACGGGCACGCCGGTGGAGTGGCCGCAGCCCGGTTCCTTCCGCGCCTACGTGGAGGCGGAGGCTTCCGCCCGAGCCTCGGACGAGTCGCAGGGGTTCTGGCGGGACGTCCTCGCCGGACACCCAGGGACGGCGCTGCCCGGCTACCCGTCCGACGGTCGCGGCGCGCGCTGGGCGGAGGCGACCGTCGTCGTCCCGGCCGCGCAGGAGGCCGAGCTGCGCGAGGTCGCCCGGAGCACCGGGCACCCGCTCAAGCACGTGCTCCTGGCGGCCCACCTGCGCGTCCTGGCGCTCGTCACCGGCGAGCAGGACGTCGTCAGCGGGGTGTTCACGCACGGCCGACCCGAGACGGACGGAGCCGAGGCGCTCGTCGGGATGTTCCTCAACTTCCAGCCGCACCGGGTGCGCGTCGACGGGCAGACGTGGCCCGAGCTGATCGACGAGGTGTTCGCGTCCGAGATGCGGGCGCTGGCCCACCGGCGGTGCGCGGCGCCCGAACAGCCCCGCTACGCAGCGCTGTTCAACTACACGGACTTCCCGGCCTACTCCGACGTGGCCGCCGATCGCGCGTACCTCACCGACGTCCGGTGGTTCGAGCACACCGACGCCCCGCTCCTCGCCACCGTGGGCCGCGACCCGGCCCGCGCCGCGCTGGAGATCACCCTCGACGCCGACGGACGGCGGCTCCCGCAGGCGGCGCTGGACGACCTGGCCCGCCTCTACTCCGCCGTCCTCGCCCAGATCGCCGCCCGCCCGACCGGCCGGGTCCACGACGTCACCGACGAGATCCGCACCCGCACGGACGAACTCCGCGCGCGGCAGAACCCGTCCGCCTGAGAGAGGAAAGAACCCGTGACAACGATCGACCAGAGCGCCCAGGAAGGCGTGCGCACCTTCGAGCAGCCGGACGGCTACCTCACCCACTACCGGGTGTGGGGCGCCGAGACCGCCCCCGACCTCGTCGTCATGCTGCACGGCGGCATGAGCCACTCCGGCTGGCAGGCGCCCCTCGGCACCCGCCTCGCCGAACTCGGCGCCGGCGTCGCCTTCCTCGCCGTCGACCTGCGCGGCTCCGGGCTCAACGCCGTGCGCGGACACATCCCCGCCGGGGACCTGGCGGTCGAGGACGTCGCCCGCCTCCTCGACAGCATCCGCGCGGCCCGCCCCGGGACCAGGATCCACCTGGCCGGCTGGTGCTTCGGCGCCCAGGTGGCGACCGTCGTCGCGGCCCGCCTCGCCGAGCGCAGCGTTCTCGCGAGCCTGCTGATGGTCTGCCCCGGCTTCTTCTTCAACGAGCGGTACAACGACGTCCTCGACCGCTCCATCGACGCCGCCCTCGACGTCGTCGAGGTGCTCGACCTCGGCGTCGAACCGAGCCGCCCGTTCATCAAGATCCCGCTGCGCCCCGGCGACTTCACCGACGACGCGCACTGGCTCGCCGCCATCGACGCCGACCGGCTCAAGCTCGGGCACGTCACCGTCGGCACGGTCGACGCCTGGGAGGAGATCGCCGTCGCCTCCGAGAAGGACTACGCGCGGATCGGGCGGCTCCCGGTGCGGGCCGTCTTCGGCCGGCGCGACAAGCTCGTCGACAACGCCCGCGTGCGCGCCTTCCTCGAAGCGCACCCGGACCTGGAGGTGCACGAGCTCGACACCGGCCACGCCGTCCAGTTCGAGGAGCCGGACGCGCTCACCCGGCTGATCGCGGCGTTCGTCACCGGCGTCGCCGCCGGGCCGACGCCGTGACGCTCGGGATCGACCGCTACCGGAAGGCGCTGTCCACGCCCGGCGCGTGGGGGTTCTTCATCCCCGGGATGCTCGCCAGGTTCCCGATCGGGATGACCGGGATCAGCATCCTGCTCTTCGTCTCCGAGACGCGGCACGACTACGGCACCGCGGGCGCCCTGTCGGCCCTCGCCGCGATCGGGTACGCCGTCGCCGCACCGCAGCTGGCGCGCCTGGCCGACCGGGTGGGGCAGCGGAGGGTCCTGCTGTCCTGCGCCGCGGTGTGTGGCGTCAGCGGTAGTGCGTTCGTCGTGAGCGCGCTGCACACCGGCATGCCGCTCTGGACGCTGTTCGTGACGGCGGCCGTGATGGGGGCGGCCACGCCCGCGATCGGCTCGATGGTGCGCGCGCGGTGGAGCGGACTGCTGGAGAGCTCGCCGCTCAAGGGGACGGCGTTCGCGCTCGAATCGCTGGTCGACGAGGTGATCTTCATCGCCGGCCCGGTCGTCGCGACCTCCCTCGCCGTCGGTGTGAACCCGACCGCGGGCATCATCGGATCGCTCGTCCTCGTGTGCGGCGGCAGCGTCCTGCTGTCGCTCAGCGGCCGGACCGAGCCCCGGAGGCGGCCCGGCAACCGTGTCATGGGCAGCGCCCTGTTCCTCGGGCCGGTTGCCGTCGTCGCGGGCGTGAATCTCTGCTTCGGCGGCATGTGGGGCTCGGTCGACATGGCCACCGTCGCCTTCTCCGGCGCCGAGGAACAGAACTTCATGGCGGGCGTGCTGCTCGGGATCTACGCGATCGGGAGCTCGGTGGCCGGCGTCGTGTACGGCGCGCGGGAATGGCCGGCGCCACTGGCGCAGATCCTCCGCGTCTCGACCGTCATCATGGCCGTCGGCATCCTGCCGATGCTCCTCGTGCACAGCTTCCTCGCCGCCGGGATCGTGCTGCTGGTGGCCGGGGCGAGCTCCTGCCCGGCGATGATCGCCGCGATGATGCTGGTCGGGGAGGGCGTTCCAGCCTCCCGCCGGACCGAGGCGATGGCCTGGCAGTCCACGGCCCTCTGGCTCGGGGTGGCGGTCGGCTCCTCGGCCAGCGGCCACCTCGCCGACTCCTTCGGCGCGCACGCGGCGTACGCCTTCGCGGCGCTGTGCGGCGGCGTGGGCTTCGTGGTCGTCATGGCGGGGCGACGGCGCCTCGAACCGGGGCCCGCCCTGCCCACCACACCCCCGTCGAACCTCCAGACTTCCGAGCCGGGTACCCGATGACTTCCTTTCCCTCCCCACCGTGGATCGCCGACCGGATCCGAGTGCGGGCCGAGTCCGCCGACCCCGCCGTCCGTTCCCGCGTCGCCCTCCGCACCACCGGCACCGACACCACCTACGCCGAGCTCTGGGAGCGCGCGCAGAAGACGGGCGCCGAGCTGTCGGCCCTGGGCATCGGACCCGGCGACCTCGTCGGCATCCGGCTGCCCTCCGGCCCGGGCGTCGTCGTCGCCATGCTCGCGAGCTGGCTCGCCGGGGCGGCCTTCCTGCCGATGGACGCGGCGGTGCCCGACGAGTACCGGGACCGGCTGCTGAGCAGATCCGGCGCCCGGGCCCTCGTCGACGCCGAAGGCCCACACGCGCTCGCCGGAGCGGACGCGGGCACGGCGGCGCAGCTGAACGTCGGGCGCCTCGCCGACCGGGCGGCGTACGCCATCTACACCTCCGGCTCGACCGGCACCCCGAAGGGCGTGCTCGTCGGGCAGGACGCGCTCGCCGCGCACGCGGTGGGCGTCGCGGACCTGCTCGGGCTCCAACCCGCCGACACCGTGCTGCAGTTCGCGGGGCTCGGGTTCGACGTCGCGCAGGAGGAGATCTGGCCCACGCTCGCCGTCGGCGGGACGGTGGCGTTCCTGGACTCCGCCGCCCGGGCGCTACCGTCCGTCGAACTGGCCTCCCGTGCTCGTGAGTTGGACGTGTCCATGCTGCAACTCCCCACGGCCTACTGGCGTCTGCTGTGTGCGGAGATGCAGGGCGCGGACGTCTCCTTCGCCGGTGTCCGTACCGTCGTCATCGGCGGTGAGAGCGCCGGCACCAAGGACGTCCACGCCCACCGCGCCGGACCGCTCGGCCACTGCACGCTCGTCAACGGCTACGGGCCGACCGAGACCGTCATCACCTGCACCGCCCTCGTCCTGCGCCCCGACGACCCGTTGCCGACCACCACCGGCCTGCCCATCGGCGGCCCCGTCGGCGACCGGCGGCTCCACATCCTCGACGCCGGCCGGCGCCCGGCCGATCCCGGCGCGCCCGGCGAACTCTGGATCGGCGGCACCCCGCTCGCCGACGGCTACCTCGACGACCCTTCGCGCACCGCCGAGAACTTCCGCCCCGACCCGTTCTCGGCGGCCGACGACGACGCCCGCATGTACCGCACCGGCGACCTCGTGCTGCGCCACCCGGACGGCGCCGTCGAGTTCCTCGGCCGCCTCGACAACCAGGTCAAGGTGCGCGGCCACCGCATCGAGCTCGACGAGGTGGACCGGCACCTGCTCGACACGCCCGGCGTCACGGCCGCCGCCGCCGTGGCGATCGACGACGGGACGGGGACGGGCGGACGGACGCTCGCCGCCGTCGTCTCGGTCGGTCCGGACGGCCCGACGGCCGACGGGATCCGCGAGCACCTGCGGGCACGCCTGCCCCGGCACATGGTGCCCGGCCTGATCCTCGTCCGGGACCGGCTGCCGCTCACCCCCTCGGGCAAGATCGACCGCCGGGCCGTCGCGGCCGCGGCCGTTGCCACAGCCACGACGGCCGCCGGTCCGGAGCCCGACGTCGTCGCGCACACCGCCCAGGCCTCCGAACTCTCGCTCCTGCTGGACCTCGTCCGCACGCTGCTCCGCGCGCCCGACTTCGGCCCCGACGACGACTTCCTCGCCCGCGGCGGCGACTCGCTGGTCGCCCTGCGCGTCAGCGGGGCGATGAAGCGGCACGGCTGGCGCCTGCGCGCCTCCGACCTGGTGGCGGCGGGCAGCGCGCGTGCGGTGGCGGCCCGGATGGAGCGGTTCTGAGCCCCGGCCGTTCTGAGCCCCGGCCCCATGATCCGTCATTCGTTATGAGGAGATACCGATGACCACCACATCCATCCACCGGCAACTGACCGCCTGGATCGAGAGCGAGGACTTCTCCTGCCTGGGGGCCAAGGCGGCGCTGCGCCGCGAGAGCCTGCGCCCCATCCAGGTGGGACCCATGGGCGAGGCCGCGACCACCGAGGCGCTGCACGACGCCCTGGTCGACTTCGTCACCCACGACCTGGGCCCCGACCAGAACTTCGCGTCGATCGTCGCCGTCTTCGACGGCCCGTCAGGCCTCCCAGAGCCCGAATTCCACGCCCTGCTGTGGCGCCAGCTCGCCGACCTCCACGCCCTCGACGCCGACAGCGGCTACCCCTGGGCGGAGGGAGCCAACCCGGACCCGGAATCCCCGTCGTTCGGCTTCAGCATCGCCGGCCACCCCTTCTTCATCGTCGGCCTGCACGAGAACGCGTCGCGGATCACCCGGCGGTTCGCCTTCCCCGCGCTGGCGTTCAACTCGCACCACCAGTTCAAGCGCCTCGTGGAGAACGGCGTCTACGGCGGCCTCCAGCGCCGCATCCGCGAGCGCGAACTGCGCCTCCAGGACTCGATCAACCCGAACCTCGCCGAGTTCGGCGAGTCCTCCGAGGCACGTCAGTACTCCGGGATGGCGACGGACGGGGAGTGGCGCTGCCCGTTCCAGGCCCGCCCGGAGCAGCCCGGGGCATGATCCGGACGGGAGCCGCGCCGCCGACGTGAGGCCGGGCCCGGCCACAGGGCCCGGCTCTCGGCGCGGGCCGAAAGCGGAGGAACAGCGGCAGGCGGTTGAGCGGGTGGTCGGGGGTCCGGGGCCACGTGACCAACTACCCATTGATGGAATGATGTTGATGGTTCGTTGGCTCAGCAGGCAGCATCCATGGCCGTCACCATGCCAGCCGGCAGGGGCCGTCGCGACCGGATTTGCCGTCACGCCGGCCGCAGGGGCGCGGCCGTGGGCAGACTGCGGGCGCGGCCACCGTACCGTGAAGTGCCGCAGCCGTACACACGTTCGCTGACCAGGTTCTATGAGAGAAATCCGGGACGGGTTGCGGACACATGCAGGGATGGCAACAGGGGGGTCGGTCCTTGATAAGTTCACCCCCATGACCACCGAGGCCCTGCGGCGACTCAACGACTCCGAGCACGGCGAGATCTGGAACCGTTTCCAGGCCGCGTTCGACTTCCGACCCGACACGTCCGTCATTCCCGGCATCTCGGAGCCCGCGTCCTCGGTGACGTGGAGCCTCGGCGCGCTGGACGACGACCCGGGGTACCGGAAGCTCGACCGGCTCGTCGGCGTGGTGCAGGACGGGCTCGCGCGATGTTGCCGGCCCGGCGAGGCGCTCTGGCTCCTCGACCAGCCGCACGCGTCCTACCGGCTGCGCCCGGACCTCGTGCCGGACGGCGCGGCCACGCCTCGCGTCGTCGAGGGGCAGCCGTGGCAGGGGTGGCCGCTGAGCCCGTACCCGGACGGGAACCACTCCGTCCAGCTCGCCGAGGACTTCCGCTTCGGCGTCTTCGGGCACCCGTCGGAGAAGTCCCTCTGCGTGTTCGGCACCGAGCTGCTCGACGCGATCGCCGACGAGGTCGACGGCCTGCTCCCGCAGGTCATCCGCCGGGACGGCAAGCCCGTCGGCTGACGCTCGTCCCCCGGAGCCGGAGTCGGATCCGGGGGCGGACAGGGGAGCACCGTGGGACAACCGTCGACAGATCACGCCCCGGACGGGCTCGGGCGGCGGCTCGGCACGTTCGACGCCGTCGTGATCGGCCTCGGCTCGATGATCGGGGCGGGCATCTTCGCCGCCCTCGCCCCGGCCGCCGGTGCCGCGGGGTCCGGACTGCTTCCCGGGCTCGCGCTCGCGGCCGTGGTGGCGTACTGCAACGCGACGTCGTCGGCCCGGCTGGCCGCCCGGTACCCGCAGTCCGGCGGGACGTACGTGTACGGGCGGGAGCGGCTGGGCGAGTTCTGGGGCTACCTGGCCGGATGGGGGTTCGTCGTCGGCAAGACCGCGTCGTGTGCGGCGATGGCGCTGACGGTGGGTGGCTACGTCTGGCCGGGGCAGGAGCACGCCGTGGCGCTGGCGGCGGTCGTGGCGCTCACGGCGGTGAACTACGGCGGCGTGCAGAAGTCCGCGTGGTTCACCCGGGCGGTCGTCGCCGTGGTGCTCGCGGTGCTCGCGGCCGTCGTCGTGGCGGCCCTGACGTCCGGTGACGCGGACGCGGCCCGGCTCGGCTTCGGTGCGGACGTTTCGTTCCACGGGGTGGTGCAGGCCGCGGGACTGCTGTTCTTCGCGTTCGCCGGCTACGCCCGGATCGCCACCCTCGGCGAGGAGGTCCGCGACCCGGCCCGCACGATCCCCCGGGCGATCCCAATCGCCCTCGGCATCACGCTCGTCGTGTACGCGCTGGTCGCGGCCGCCGTCCTGGCGGTGCTCGGGCCCGAACGGCTGGCCGCCGCGGGTGCGCCGCTCTCGGACGCGGTACGGGCGGCCGGTGCCGCGTGGCTGGCCCCGGTGGTGCGGGCGGCCGCGGCCGTGGCGGCGCTCGGCTCGCTGCTGGCACTGATCCTCGGGGTCTCCCGGACGACGCTCGCGATGGCGCGCGACCGCCACCTGCCGCACGCGCTGGCGGCGGTCCACCCGCGCTTCCGGGTGCCGCACCGGGCGGAGCTCGCGGTGGGGGCCGTGGTGGCGGCCGTCGCCGCGACGGCGGACCTGCGTGGGGCGATCGGCTTCTCGTCCTTCGGCGTGCTCGCCTACTACGCGATCGCCAATGCCTCCGCCTGGACGCTGACCAGGGCCGAAGGCCGCCCGCCGCGGGCCGTCCCGGTGGTCGGCCTCGCGGGCTGCCTGGTGCTGGCGTTCGCGCTGCCGCCGTCATCGATGGCCGCCGGCGCCGCCGTTCTCGCGGTCGGCGCCGGGGCCTACGCCGTGGGTACTACGCGACGGAGTCGGTGAGCACCTTCGCGAGGAAGGCGTCGAGATTGCCCACCGTGCGGACGATCTGCTCCTCCACCGGCAGCGACTCGTTGGGACGCGTCACCAGCGTCGACTTCTTGAGGCCGCGCACGTACAGCGAGCAGGCCAGGTCGGCGCAGATGTAGCTGCCGACGGAGTTGCCCTCGCGCCCGGCGGCGCCGGCCCGGCGGGCGGCCAGCAGCGCGACGCCGGAACCGGCGTGGGCGGTGACGCACAACGAGCACACGTTGCTCTTGGTGAGGCTGCGGCGCACCGACGGCACCCGCAGGGTGACGCCGACGAGCTCGCCGCCGTGGTGGGCCACCAGGTAGGCGCGGTCGGGCGCGCCCGGATCCCGCCAGCCGAGGAAGTCCAGCTGCTCCCACGGGAGTTCGGCCAGCCCCCGGGGGAGGTTGAGCCGGCGGGCCTCGCCCTTGGAGCAGTTGACGAAGGATTCGCGGATCTCGTTCTCGTTCAGGGGTTGCATGGGGCGGAAGCTAACACCCGTACGCGCACGATGTCGCGGCAATTTCCGGCGCGCAGGCGTGGGGTCGCCCGTTTCCCCTCCCGTTCCACGGTATACCGCACGGGGGATCTTGCCGCAAGGCCCCCATATCGGGCGAAGATGGACCTCCGCGTGACGGGACGCGGCGGACGGACGGGAAGTGACGAACATGCGGGTGCTGTTGTCCACGATCGGCTCGCGGGGCGAGGCGCAACCGGTGGTCGCACTGGCGCTGCGGTTGCTGGAGCTGGGCCAGGAGGCCGTGGTGTGCGCGCCGCCCGACTTCGAGGAGTGGGCGCGGTCGCTGGGGATCGAGTACGTACCGGTGGGCCCGCTGCTGCACGGGACGGCGACGCGCCCGGCCGGGCAGGTGCCCACGCCCGAACAGCGGCGGCGGATGATCGAGAGCACGGTGGCCGACCAGTTCAAGGCCGTGGGCACGGCGGCCGAGGGGTGCGACGTGATCGTGGGCGGCGGCGCGCTGGCCGTCGCGGCGCGCTCGGTCGCCGAACAGCGGGGCGCCGGCTACGTCTACGCCGCGTTCGCGCCCATCACGCTGCCGTCGCCGCACCACGCGCCGCCCGCCTTCGGGATGCTCGGCGAGAAGCCGGCGGACGGGAGCGTCGACAACCGGACGCTGTGGGACCGCGACGCCCACCGCTGGAACGTCATGTGGGGTGCGGCGCTCAACGTCCAGCGGGAGGCCGTCGGCCTCGGCCCGATCGGCGACGTCAGCCGGCACATCTTCACCGGCACCCCGTGGCTCGCCGCCGATCCGACGCTGGCGCCGTGGCCCGGGCGGTCGGAGCTGGACGTCCGGCAGACCGGGGCGTGGACCCTGGCGGACGACCGCCCGCTCCCGCCCGGGCTGACGGCGTTCCTCGACGCGGGCGAGCCTCCCGTCTACGTCGGCTTCGGCAGCGTCCGCGCCCCCGAGGACGCCGCCCGGACGATGCTCGCCGCCGCCCGCGTCCTCGGCCGTCGCGTGATCCTCGCCCGGGGCTGGGCCGACCTGGCCGCGGACCTGGCCGCACCCGACTGCCTGGTGATCGGCGAGGTGAACCAGCAGGCGCTGTTCCGGCGGGTCGCCGCGGTCGTGCACCACGGCGGGGCGGGCACGACGACCGCGGCCGCCGGGGCCGGCGCGCCGCAGGTCGTCGTGCCACAGATGTTCGATCAGTTCTACTTCGCCCAGCGCGTCGAGCAGCTCCACGTCGGCGCCGCGCACCCGGGCGGCGAGCTGACGGCCGACTCCCTGACGGCGGAGCTGCGGCGGGCCCTGGCTCCGCGGACCGTCGAGAAGGCCCGGGAACTGGCCGGCCGGGTCCGGACGGACGGGGCGTTGGTGGCGGCACGTCGGCTGATCGACAAGCAGTACTGATCCAGGCAGTACTCATTCAGGCAGTACTAAGTCGGGGAGCGCCGAATCGCGGGGGCGTGATGCACCGGCGGCAATCCGCCGCCGCGTGCCCCTCTGCGCCCCGGGGAAGGGGGCGGACGGCGTTGACGGCGGGCGGCGCCGGGGCGGAGCGTGAACCGTGCACCACGCGCCCTCCGCCGATGAAGAGGAACCCCACCATGCGCCGAAGAACCTCCGCCCTCGTTGCCTGCGCGGCCGCCCTCGCCGCCCTCCTCGGGTCCGCCACCGTCGCCGGAGCCGCCCCCACCACCGTCGCGGCCCCGGCCGCCCGCGTCGTGAACCCGCCGTTCGGGACGCAGATGCGCATCCCCCAGTACAACCCGGTCCCGGCCGGCTGGGCGGTGGTCAGCATCAACACCGCGGTCCACGACAAGCTCATCGAGTACCTCGGCGGCGCCCCCTACGGAGCCAGGGTGGCCGTCCTCGCCAACACCACCGTCCCGGCCGGCTGGGTGCTCGTCGGGGCCTCGCTCGACGGCCAGACCGCCCAGGTCTCCTACCTCGGCGGCGCCGCGCACGGCGCCGGGGCCACCGCCTACGTCGTGTGCTGGATGCCCGGCGGGCGCGTCTACGGCTACCCCGTCCCCGCAGGGTGGACGGTCACGGGCACCGTCACCCAGGGCGCCTGCACCTACCAGTACCTCCGCTACCCCTGAGGCAAAGCCGCCTCGCCGTTGACGTCCCGTCAACTCTCCGTGCGCTAGCCTCCCCCCTGGCATGACCGCATGCCGATCTCGATCCTGGGGGGATCACATGGCAATCGGACGACGGCAGCTCCTGTCCTCCATAGCACTCACCGCCCTGGCCGTGCCCGTGCTGGCCAAGGGCAGCGCGACCCGCGCGGCCGCGGCGGCGGGCAGCACGGCCGCCCCGGCCGCCGGCTCCGGGCCGCTGTTCATGCAGGTCGTCGCGCACGAGGACGACGACATCCTGTTCATGAACCCGGACCTGTCCAACTCGCTCGCCAACGGCACGCCGTCGGTCACGGTCTTCGTCACCGCCGGCAACGGGACCGGCGACCCGTGCCCCACCGTCTGCTGGGACCCGGCCGGCGAGCCGCTGCGCACCTGGAACCGGCAGATGGGCGCGATCAACGCCTACTCGCGGATGACCGGCGTCGGCGACACCGACCCGTCGACCGACGAGGTGGGGCACTGGACGGCCGAGGCGTGGACGGTCGCGGGCAAGCAGGTCGAGCGGTACGTCCTCAAGGACCGGCCGGTGCACCTCGTCTTCATGAACCTGCACGACGCCCAGCTCGCCGGTGTCCTGGGCGGTGCCACGGACACCACGGTCGTCCCCGTCGGCAGCCCGATGACCGGTCCTTCCACCTTCACGGCCGCGGACGTGGTCGAGGTGCTGCGGCAGATCATGGTGACGTACCAGCCCACCGTGCTCCGGGCCCAGGACGACCTCCCGGACAGCCGCTACTCCGCCGACCACGGGGACCACGTGGCCGCCGCGCGGTTCGCGGGGCTCGCGGCCGCCAAGTACGGCGGTCAGCTGATCCAGGTGAACTACCGGGACTACAACATCGGCGACGGCCCGGTGAACCTCGACCCCGCGACGGTCGGGGAGAAGGGCGTGTTCGTCTCCGAGTACGCCAGCCACGACCACTCGGGGAACTACTCGCAGTCCTGGTACGCCCGGATGTACTACCGCTGGTCGCGGGGCACCTCCTGGGCGGGGCTCAACCAGGACGGCCGGCCGCAGGTGTTCGTGGTCCGCAGCGGCGCGCTCTACACGAACTGGCGCCAGGCGGACGGCACGTGGTCCGCCCCGCTGCGGATGGCCGACCCGGGCGGGTGGCTCGTCCCGGCCCTCGCGGTCGGCACCAACGCCGACGGCCGGCTCCAGGTGTTCGGCCGCCGGCTCACCGACCACCGCATCGTCTCCCTGGCCCAGCTCACGCCCAACGGGGCGTGGGCGTCCTCGTGGACCGACCACGGCAACCCCAATGCCGGGCTCGGCAACGAGGACCAGGTCGGCGTGCCCGCCGTCGCCAACGACCAGGACGGCCGGCTGGAGGTCTTCGTCAAGAACGGCGGGGGAGGTGTCAGCCGCACCGGTCAGACCGCCCCCGGCGGCGCGTGGTCGGGCACCTGGGCCGACCACGGCGGCAGCGACGTCCAGGACCCGGTCACCGCGATCCGCAACGGCACCGGGGCCATCGAGGTGTTCGCGAGCACCCGCACGGGGATCCTCGGCTGGTGGCAGAGCGCGCCCAACGGCACCTTCGCGGGCCCGGGTCAGATCCCGAACGCCCAGCCGGCCAGTCCGCCGAAGGCCGCGCTGGACCAGGACGGCCGCATCGAACTCGCCTACCGCGAGGCCGGCACCGGCGCCGTGCTGGTCAGTTACCAGACGCAGGTCGGCGGCGCGTGGAGCCAGTCCCCGGCCTCCCTCGGCGGCCACCTGGGCGTCGGCGAGCCCGCCGCGACCACGGCCGGTGGCCAGGTCGTCCTGTTCGAGCGCAACCGGGGCGGCGGCGTGAGCACCACTGCCCAGACCGCGCCGAACTCCGGCTACGGCGCCTGGCAGGACCTCGGCGGCACCGTCCTCGACTACCCGTCGGCCGTCGTCGACGGCGCCGGCGTGCTCCACGTCTTCGCGATCGGCACGGACGGCCGTGTGTACTTCCGCGCGGGCACCACGCCGACGACCTTCGGCGACTGGCAGGCCCTGCCGGTCTGACCCGTTTGACCCGGCGAGAGGCGGCCGGCCGGGCCCCCGGTCGGCCGCCGCCTCAGGGGCGGGGAGTCCAGCCGGGCGGGGTGAGGGCGGTGTCGGCGAGGATCCGCGTCACCGTGGTGTCCAGGGTGCTGTGTTGGGGGACGACCCGCTCGACGCCGCCCGGCAGAAGGTCCCGGGGCCGGTACCACTCGGCCATGTCGGCGGGGGAGAACTCGGCGGACTGCGGGCGGGTGGCGTGGCGGCGCACCGTCTCCTCGAACTCGACGTCCAGGTAGTAGAGGTGGGTGCGGCCCCGGTGGCCGGCGGCGAGGCGGGCCAGCATCGGGCCGTAGCGGTCGGCGGCGAGGATGCCCTCCACGACGACGTGGTAGCCGTGGTCGAGCGCGTGCCGGGCGACGAGCTCGACGAGGCCGATGTTCGCCCCGCCGGGGACGTCGCGTTCGCGCAGGACCGTCCGGCGGAGGACGTCCTGGGCGACGACGGCGACACCCCGCCCGTAGGCGGCGCGTAGCCGCGCGGCGACGGTGGACTTGCCGGCGCCGCTCGGCCCGCGCACCACGATCAGCACGGTGTCCGTGGTTCCTGTCACGCGGGTACCGTACCCGCGCGCCTCCGCCCGGACACGGCTCTCACAGGCCCGGAGAGAAGATCCGGGTCTTGGACGCGCGAAGGCTCCCGCACGCAGGCTGAGTGCATGCAAGCCGCTGTGCCGGACGTGGTTCCGCCTTCCTCACCGCGTCCGGCGCGGCGCGGTTCGCGCGGTGACCCGTGCCCCCGACGCGGCCGGCGCCGGTGTGCGAACTCCGGGAAACCGGCAGGGACATGGCGTTATGGTGCGATTGCACAGCGTCAGTGGACCCGAGAAGAGCCCGAGGAACGACCCGCAGAAGAACGTGAGGTAGGAGCAGTCATGCACCAGCAGGACTTCGTCAGCGCCCCCGCACTGATCCTGAGCGCCCTCGCCGCCGACCCCGCCCGCCGGGCGGTCACCACCGCCGACGGCGTGGACGTCACGGCGGGCGACTTCGCCGCCGCCACCTACCGCCTCGCCCGCGAGCTCGCCGACCGCGGCGCGGCGCGCGGCGTCACCGTCACCCTGTTGACCGGCAACACCGCCGAGGCGCTGAGCGCCCGCTACGCCGCGAGCCTCGCGGGCGCGCGGCTGGTCAGCCTGTACGAGGGCATGGGCGCCCCGACGATGGCCGAGATCGTGGCGAGCGTCGACACCGCCGTGCTGCTCGTCGACGCCGAACGCTTCCCGGTGGCCCAGGAGTTGCTGCCCCTGGTCGACGTCCCGACGGTCCTCTCGCTGGGGCCGGGCGGGCCCGGCGAGGACGTCGTCGCCGCCTCCGCCGCACAGCCGGCCGAGCCGCCGTCCGTCCACGTCGGCCCGGACGACGACTGGGGCATCCGCCACACCGGTGGCACCACCGGCATCCCCAAGGGCATCCGCAGCCTGCACGGCCCCTACCGGCGCATCTTCGACGCGTCGCCGTACGGGGCCGGCGAACGGCCCCGCTTCCTCGCGGCCACCTCGGTCGCCCACCTCGCCGGGGTGTTCGTCGACCTCGCGCTCTACCACGGCGGTTCGGTCGTCCTCCAGCGCGCGTTCGACCCGGGCGACGTGCTGGCGGCCGTCGAGCGCGAGCGCATCACGGACCTGTGGGTCCTGCCGCCGCTGCTCTACCGGCTGCTCGACCACCCGGCGATCGGCCGCACCGACCTGTCCAGCGTGGCCCGGGTCCTCTATGGCGGCTGCGCGGCCTCGCCGACGCGGATCCGGGAGGCGATCAAGGTGTTCGGCCCGGTGCTGGCGAGCGGCTACGGGCAGTCCGAGGCGCAGAACATCGCCGTCCTCGGCCCGCACGAGCACGACCGCGTCGGGCGCGGCGGCCAGATCTCGGTGGGCCGCCCCCTCCCGGGCGTCGAGGTGGCCATCCGCGCGGCCGACGGCACCGACCTGCCGGTGGGGGAGCAGGGCGGGATCCACGTGCGCTCGGCCTCCGTCATGGCCGGCTACTGGAAGCGGCCCGACCTCACCGCCGCGGTGCTGCGCGACGGCTGGCTCGACACCGGGGACGTCGGCTACGTCGACGAGGACGGCTACCTCTACCTCGCCGACCGGCTGAAGGACGTGATCATCGTGGTCGGCGGCCACGTCTACCCGTCCGACGTCGAGGACCTGCTGGTCACCCACCCGGCGATCGCCCAGTGCGCGGTGTTCGGCGTGCGCGACCGCGACGAGGCCGAACACGTCCACGTCGCCGTCGTCCCGGCGCCCGGGCGGCGCCCGGAGCTCGACGACGTACGGGAGTTCGTGACGGCGCGCAAGGGGCGGATGTACGCGCCCGAGGCCCTGCACGTGGTGGACGAGATCCCGCTGACGGCGGTCGGCAAGCCCGACAAGAGGAGGCTGCGCGCCGCGCTCTGACGCGGTGGCGATCGGACGGGTCGGTATCACGCCGACACCACGCCGAGGTGACCAAACGTCAATACCTCACAGGATCCGGCCAAGTTGAGCGTATCCGTCCGATGGCTGGAAAGGGCGTGTCCGTATTTCGGACGGAGGTATGGACTTCGCACGCCGGGGGCGACCGGCCGACCGGAGGGCCGGTTTCCCCTGCGCAGCGCGCTGCGGGCGGGTTCGCGGGGCGGATAAGCGGCGCGTGAAGGCCGGTCGGGGCGGTGGCGGGATCGGACCGGCCATCGCTTCGTCCGGAAACGGACCTGGCGGTTGCCGCGTGTCGAATCGGTGACCGAGAGTCGTACTGATGAACGAGAAGAGCGATACTCCGTCCCCTCCCCGCCCTCGCCTCCTCGGTCACCGAGACTTCCGGCTCCTGCTCGCGGGCGCCGCCGCGGCCCAGACGGGCAGTCAGGTGACCCTGGTCGCCCTCCCGTTGGTCGCCGTGCTGGTGCTGGACGCCGAGCCCTTCCAGGTCGGCCTGCTCACCGCCGCCGAGACCGCAGCCTTCCTGCTGGTCGGCCTGCCCGCCGGGGCCTGGCTCGACCGGATGCGCAAACTGCCCGTGCTGATCCGCGCCGACGTCGTGCGCTGCGTGGCCGTCGGGTCCATCCCGCCGGCCGCCGCGCTCGGCGCGCTGACGATGGCCCAGTTGTACGCCGTCGCGCTGGTCACCGGCGTGGCGACGGTGTTCTTCGACGTCGCCCACCAGTCCTTCCTGCCGACCGTCCTGCCGCGCGAGCACCTCGTCGGCGGCAACGGCGCGCTGGAAACGGTCCGCTCCTCGGCGCAGATCGCCGGGCCCGGCCTCGGCGGCGGACTCGTCCAACTCCTCGGCGCGCCGCTCGCGATCGTCGCCGACGCCTGCGGCTACCTGGCCTCCGCGCTGCTGCTCACCCGGATCCGCGCCGAGGAACCGCAGCCGGAGCCCGTGGCCGGGAAGTCGCTGCGCGCCGAGGTGGGGGAGGGCGTGCGGTTCGTGCTCGGGCACCCGCTGCTGCGGGTCATCGCCGCCGCCACCGCCGTCTCCAACCTGTTCGCCGCCGTGCTGATGGCCGTCCAGACCGTGTTCTGGGTGCGCGTGCTCGACCTCCCGCCCGGCGCCATCGGCGTGCTGCTGTCGGCCTCCGCCGTCGGCGGCCTCGCCGGGGCGCTGTGCGCCGGGCCGCTCGCCCGGGGCGTCGGGCAGGCCCGCCTGATCTGGCTCGCCCCGGTCGTCACCGGACCGTTCGCCGTGCTGTGGCCGCTGGCCGACGGCGGCCTCGGCGTCGTCCTCTTCGGCGTCGGTTCGGCCGTGGTGCTGTTCGGCGCGGTCGCCTACAACGTCGCCCAGGTGAGCTTCCGCCAGTCCGTCTGCCCGCCCGACCTGCTCGGCCGGATGAACGCCACCATGCGCTTCCTCGTCTGGGGCACGCTGCCCCTCGGCGCGCTCGCCGGGGGCGCCGTCGCCGACGCGGCCGGGTCGCGCACCGCGCTGTGGCTGTGCGCGGCGGGTTTCCTGCTCGTGCCCGTGCCGCTGCTGCTCTCGCCGCTGCTCCGCATGCGCGACCTGCCGACGGCCGTCGCGCCCGCTCCGGAGGCGGCGGCGGAGGCGTCCGAGACGAGGGCGTAGACGCCCGACACGGCCGTGAGCCCCACGCCCTGAACCCGTACCGAGACCGAGACCCGGAGACCGGAGACCGTTCCGTGCACGCCACCAGCACCGCCACCGGTGCCCCCAGCATCACCGCCGCCTACCTCGCCCGCTACCGCGCCATCGCCGCCGACACCCCGCAGGCCCTCCTCCCACTGACCGGCGCCCAGCGGCGCTTCCTGATCACCCGCCGGCTCACCCCCGGCGGCCGCCCGGAGATCGTCCCGGTCTTCTTCGCCTACCCGCGCGGCACCGTCGACCTGCCCCGGCTCCAGCGCGCCGCCACCACCGTGGCCGCCCGGCACCCCGCGCTGTGCGGCGCCTTCGCGAACGTGCGCGCCACACCCGTGCTGCGCGTCGGCGGACCGTCGGCCGAGGCCGCCCGGGTGGCCGTCGCCCCCGGCGGCTCCGCCCGCGAGGCGCTGCGCGAGGCCCTCCTGGACTGGCCGGCCGACGGACCTGCGCTGCGCCTGCTGGTGGCCGAAGAGCCGGACGGCGACGAGGAGTTGCTGGCCGTCGCGCTCGACCACGCGGCCTGCGACGAGCAGTCGCTCGGCGTCGTCACGGCCGAACTGGAGGACGCCTACGCGGCGGACGCCCAGCCCGGCCGCGGCCCCGACGAGGCCGCCGTCGCCGACTACCGCGAGGCCGTCGAGCGCCAGCTCGCCGCCGAGGACGCCGCCTCCACCCCCGCCGCCCACGCCCACTGGGGCGAGCGGCTCGGCGGCCTCGCCACCACGGAGGCGGGCCCGGCGCACTCCACCGGCATGCTCACCGAACGCGTGCCCGGCGCCGTCCGCGGCTCGGTCTTCCCCGTCCTGCTGGACGCCGTCGCCGTGGCCGCCCACCGCCTGCACGGCACCGGCGGCCTGCACGGCACCGGCCCCGACCGGAGCCGCCCGCTCGGCACCGGCCCCGACCGGAGCCGCCCGCTCGGGACGGGCCCCGACCGGAGCCGCCCGCTCGCCCTCGGCTACCCGTGGGGCGGCCGCCCGTCGGGAGCGCCCGCCGCGCTCGGCTGCTTCATCAACACCCTCGTCCACCCGGCGCTCCCGGGCCCGACCGGGGACCTCGACGCGCTCGCCGACGGCTGGTGGGACGACCTCGACCACGCCGACACCCCCTTCGACGAGGTCGTCCGCGCCGCCCGCGCGGCCGGTGCCGGCTGGAACGGCGCCCTGGACGGCCTCCTCACCCTCGAAGACCTCCACCGCCGCCCGCCGCTCGCCCTCGCCGGCGTCCCCGGCCGCGAGACCCACCTCGCCGGGCGCCCCCTGCCCGTGCCGCTCGCCGTCTCCGCCTCGCACGGCGACGACCTGCTGGTCCGCCTCGCCTGGGACCGCGAGCGCTTCCCGGACGCCACCGCCGAAGCGGCCTTCGAGGGCCTGCTCGGCGCGCTGCGCCACCACCTCCGGCCGGCCGCCTGACCAGAGCGCCGCCGATCCGCCGACGGCCTCGGGCCGTTCGACGCGAGCTTCCGCAAGGAACCACGAACTCCCCCACGCAGCAGTGCCGCACGCGCCACCACCCCGGCGCGCCCGGCCGGCCGGGACGGGACCCCACAATTCGCCCGCCCCGCCGCCCGCAGGACGAACACGCCCGCCACCACTAGGGAGTAGCCGCCCATGTTCGCACTCTCCTCCTCGCAGGAGATCGTCTGGCTGCACGAGCAGATGCTGCCCGGCAGTCGCGCCTACAACTTCACCGCCGTCCTCGACCTCTGGGGAACCGTCGACCGGGACGCCCTGCGCGCCGGCCTCACCGCCGTCGTCGCCCACCACCCCGGCCTGCGCCTGGAGCTGGTCGCCCGCCAAGAAGGCGTCCCCGGCCAGCGGGTCGCCGAGGACTGCGAGCCCCGGCTGCGCACCAGCGACTTCTCGGCCGAGGCCGACCCCGAGGCCGCCTTCCGCACCCTGCTCGCCGCCGAGGCCGCCGAGCCGCTCGACACCAGCCAGGCCCCGCTGCTGCGCTGGCACCTGGTCCGCGTCGCCGACGACCACCACCGGCTGATCCACGTCGAGCACCACCTGATCCACGACGGCCACTCCTTCGCGATCCTGCTGCGCGACCTGTTCACCGTCTACCGCGCCCACGTCCTGGACGAGCCCTACGAGCTGGCCCAGGCCCCCTCCTACGAACAGCACGCCCGCACCGCCACCGGCCCGAGCGACGACGCCCTCGCCTTCTGGCTCCGCGAACTGGCCGACGCCCCGCGCGAGGTCACCCTCCCCGGCCTCGCCCGGCCCGGCGCCGTCCGCCGCCACCGCGGCGGCCAGCTGCGCCAGGCCGTCGGCGCCGACCTCGCCGAGCGGCTGCGCGAGCGCAGCAAGTCCGACGGGCACACCCCGTTCAGCACGCTGCTCACCCTGTTCACCGAGCTGCTGCGCCGCCACAGCGGCCACGACGAGATCGTCGTCGGCACCGCCGTCGGCAACCGCCCGGTCGGCTTCGAGGGCACCCTCGGCATGTTCGTCAACACCGTCCCGCTGCGCCTGCGGCCGGACGCGGAGACCTCGGGCACCGACGCCATCGACGAGGTGACGGACGTCCTGCTGCGCGCCCTGCCCTACCAGGACCTGCCCGTCCAGGAGCTGACCCGCCGCCTCGGGCTGCACACCACCGGCGCGGACAACCCGCTGTTCAACGTGATGTTCAGCGCCCACGACGCCCCGCTCCCGGACGTGCGCGTGCCCGGCCTGGAGGTCCTCCTCTACGAGGGCTTCAACACCGGCACCACCCGCTTCGACCTCGACCTCGTGCTGATGCCCGACGACCGCCGCGTCGTCGGCGAGAAGCACGGCGCCGCCGGCATGACCCTGGTGTGGGACTACGACGCCGACCTGTTCGACGAGTCCGAGGCCGTACTGCTGTCCGAGCGCCTCCTGGACCTCCTGCGCGCCTACCTCGACCGGCCGGAGGAGCCCCTGGCAGCCCTGGCCGCCCCGATCACGGAGAGCGTCGAGACGGCCGTCGAGCCGGCGAACCTCGACCCGGCCGCCGCCCACGACCCCACCTCCCTCGCCCTCGTCGCCGGCACCGAGCGGATCACCTACGGCGAGCTCGACCGCCGCGTCTGCGAGCTCGCCGAGCGGCTGCGCGCCGCCGGGGTCGAGCCCGGCCAGCCGGTCGCCGCCGTCCTGCCGCGCGGCGTCGACAGCGTCGTCGCCCTGCTCGCCTGCCTGCGCCACGGCGCCGTGTACGCGCCGCTCTCCTCGGAGGACCCGGCCGCCCGCCTCGGCCTGCTGGTGGAGCGGCTCGCCCCGGCGCTCGTGCTGGCCACCCGCCAGAGCGCGCTCGCCCTGCCCGCCGAGGGCGTCACCCCCGCGCTCCTGGACGGACCGGCCTTCCCCAAGGCCGAGCCCGCGGCCGTGCTCGACGGCATCGCGTACGTCATCCACACCTCCGGCTCCACCGGCGTGCCCAAGCCCGTCCTGGTCGGCCGCGAGGCGCTGGCCGGCTACGTCGGCGCGATCGCCGCCCGCTACGAGCTCACCGCCGCCGACCGGGTGCTGCTCTTCGCCCGCCCGTCCTTCGACGTGGCCCTGGAGGAGGTGCTGCCCGCGCTCGCCGCCGGCGCCGCCCTCGTCGTGCCGCAGCGCGAAGTGCCCACCGGCCCGGAACTGGTGGCCGTCCTCGCCGCCCGCGGCGTCACCGTCGCCAACCTGCCCACCAGCTACCTCCTCGCCGTCCGCGAGGACCTGCACGAGGCGCTGCGCGACGGCCGCTGGACGCCCCGCCTGCTCGTCCTCGGCGGCGAGCGGCTGCCCGCCCGCGCCCTCGCGGGCCTCACCGAGGCGACCACGGTCCTCAACGCCTACGGCGTCACCGAGGCCACCGTCACCTCCACCGTCCACCAGGTCGGGCCCGCCGACCTCGACGGCGGCGGAGAGGTGCCGCTCGGCGACGAACTGCCCGGTGTGCGGATGCACGTCCTGGACGCCGCGCTGCGCCCGCTGGCGCCCGGCTGCGTCGGTGAACTCGCCGTCGGCGGGCCGATGCTGGCCGAGGGCTACCTCAACCTGCCCGAGCCCACCGCCGAGCGCTTCCGCGACCTGCCCGGCCTCGGCCGGGTCTACCGCACCGGCGACCGCGGCTACCGCGACCTCACCGGCCGGCTGCGCTTCCTCGGCCGCACCGACAACCAGGTCAAGCTGCGCGGCCACCGCATCGAGCTGGAGGAGATCGAGGCCGCCGCCTCCGCCGAACTCGGCGGCCGCTCCTGCGCGGTGGTCCTGCACACCGACCCCGAAGCCGGCCCACGCCTGGTCGGTTTCCTGGAGGGCGACGAACGCCCCGACCAGACCGCCCTGCACGCCGCCCTCGCGCAGCGCCTGCCCGGCGGGCTCGTCCCGGCCACCTGGACCGCCCTGCCCGCCATGCCGACCCTGCCCGGCGGCAAGCCCGACCGCGCCGCCCTCACCCGGCTCGCCGCCGAGGCCACCGCGCCCGAGGAGGCCCCCGCCGCCACCGGCGCGGCCTTCGACGGCCCGGGGCAGGAGCTCGTCGCCGCCGCCTGGCGCGAGGTCCTCGGCCACGACCGGTTCACCGCCGAGTCGCAGTTCTTCGAGGTCGGCGGCCACTCGCTGCTCGCCGCCCAGGTCGCCGCCTGGCTGGAACCGCACCTCGGCACCCGGCCCCCGCTGCGCGTCCTCTTCCGCCACCCCGTCCTGGCCGACCAGGCCCGCGCGCTGACCGGAGACGCCAAGTGACTTCGACGCCCTCGTCCGTCCTGGAGGACGGTCACCGCGAACTCGTCGACGCGTTCGAGAGCTTCATCCGCCGCGAACTCGTGCCGCTCGCCGCCGAATTGCCCGAGACCGCCGACCAGCCCCCGGCCGACCTGCGCGCCTACGTGCGCAAGCGCTCCGCCGCCCTCGGCTTCTACGCGGGCGACTACCCCGAGGAACTCGGCGGCTCCGACATGCCGTTCACCGCCGTCGTCCTGCTCCACCACGCCGCTGGACGCAGCGGCTGCTCCCTCGCGCCGTACGCCCTCGCCGGCTCCGACGGCCCGAGCCCGCTGTTGCGCAACGGCACGCCCGAGCAGATCGAGCGCCACCTCGTGCCGCTGGTGCGCGGCGAGCAGACCCGCTGCCTCGCCCTCACCGAGCCGCACGCCGGCTCCGACGCGTTCCGGCTCACGACGACCGCCGTCCGCACCGGCGACACGTGGGTGCTCAACGGCCGCAAGACCTTCGTCAGCAACGCCGACCGGGCCGGCATCGTCCTCGTCGTCGCCGCCACCGACCTCGGCGACGGCAGCACCGTGGGCGCCACCGCCTTCGTCCTGCCGATGGACCAGCCCGGCCTGCGGATCGGCCAGCGCTACGAGGGCATGTCCGGCGAGCCGCTGTTCGAGCTCCTCCTGGACGGCGTCACCGTCGGGCCCGAGGCCGTCATCGGCGGCGAGGAGGGCATCGGCGCGGCCACCGCGCTCGCCATCGACAGCCTCTCGCGCGGCCGGCTCGTCGTCGCCGCCATGTGCAACGGCGTCGCCGAGTACGCGCTGCGCGCAGGCGTCGAGTACGCCCGTGAGCGGGAGGCCTTCGGCCGGCCGATCGGCGACTACCAGCACGTCCAGGAGCACCTCGTCACCACCCGCGCCGAGGTGGAGGCCTCCAAGCTGCTCACCCTCGCGTGCGCCCGCCTCGTCGACGACGGCACCGAGGCGCCCGAGAACGCGGCCCTCGCCAAGCTCACCGCCTCCGAGACCGCCGTCCGCGCCGTCGACCGCTCGCTCCAGGTCCACGGCGCCACCGGCTGGGTGCGCGGCCACCCGCTGGAGTTCCTCTACCGCTACGTGCGGATGATGACGATCATCGAGGGCACCTCCGAGGTGCAGAAGGTCATCATCGCCCGCTCCATGGGCCTGAACTGACGCGCCGTGACCTTGAACCGGGAGACGATGATGGAACCCCTCAGCATCGAGTACGGCCGTCCGCACCAGGACGGCGCGGTCCTCGACCTCTTCACCACCTGGGCGCACCGCACGCCGGACGCGCCCGCCCTGATCGACGGCGACCACGCCTGGAGCTACGCCGAACTCGACCGCCTCGCCGACACCGTCGCCGACGCGCTGCGCGAGCGCGTGCGCCCGGGCGACCTGGTCGGCATCTGCCTCGACCACTCGGCCGCGCTGGTCGCCGTCACCCTCGCCACCGCCAAGCTCGGCGCCGTCCACCTGCCGCTCGGCCCGCGCCCCGGCGAACGCCGCCTCCAGGCCGTCGCCGAACAGCTGCGGCCGGCCTGCCTGATCGGCGACCCCGCCCTGCTCCCGACCGGCCGCCAGGCCGGCGACCAGCTCAAGCTCGCCCTGCCGACGGAGGGCGCCAACGCGGCCGCCACCGTCATCGCCGCCTTCGCGGACGGCTCCGACGGCGGCGCGGTCGAGATCCCCAAGGGCACCCACTACGCCGTCCTCACCTCCGGCTCCACCGGCACCCCCAAGGCCGTCGCGGTCGGCGAACCCGCCCTCGGCGCACTCCTGCACTGGTACCGGGACCTCACCGGCCTCGGCCCCGGCGAGCGGCACAGCCTGCTCATCGGCGTGGCCTTCGACCCGCACCTCCAGGAGCTGTGGGCCACCCTCACCTCCGGCGCCGCCCTCAGCGTCGCCCCCGACGCCGTCCGCTGGGACGCCGGCGCCCTCACCGACTGGTGGCGCGAGGCCGGCATCACCGTCACCGTGCTGCCCACCCCGCTCGCCGAGCCCGTCCTCGACCGGCCCTGGCCCGCCGGGCTCGCCCTGCGGCACCTGACGATCGGCGGCGACCGGCTGCGCCGCACCCCCGGCCCGGACGTCACCGCCACCGTCCACAACGCCTACGGCCCGGCCGAGGCCACCGTCGCCACCACCGTCCACACCATGGCGCCCGGCGGCGACCACGGCACCGACGCGCCGCCGATCGGCCTGCCGATCCCCGGCGCCGTCGTCCTCGTCACCGACGAGGACGGGCGGCCGGTGCCGCGCGGACAGGCCGGGGAGCTGCGCATCGGCGGCCGGGGCCTGGCCGCCGGCTACCTCGACCCCGAACTCACCGCCCGCCGCTTCGTCGGCGCGCCCGAGGCCGTCGAGGGCAGCGACCGGGTCTACCGCACCGGCGACCGCGTCCTGATGCGCGCCGACGGCGTGCTGGAATTCCTCGGCCGGCTCGACGACCAGGTCAAGGTCAGCGGCGTGCGGATCGAGCCCGCCGAGGTCGAGGCCGCGTTCGAGCGCGACGAGCGGGTGCGCCGCGCCGTCGTCGCCGCCGCACCGGCCGCGGCGGGCGGCTACCGGCTGCTCGCCTTCGTCCAGGCCGCCTCCACCGAACTTCCCGAGGCCGCCGGCCTGATCGAGGCCGTCCGGCCGTGGCTGCCCGAACAGGCCGTGCCCTCCCTCGTCCGGCTCGTCGACGCCTTCCCCCTGGACGCAAACGGCAAGGTCGACCGCGCCGCGCTGCTGGCCGCCGAATCCCTTGAGAACGGTGTGAGGGCCGAGGAAGGCGCCACCGACACCGAACGCACCGTCCTGCGGCTCTCCCGCGACCTCCTCGGCCGCGCCGACCTCGGACCGCACGACAACTTCCTGGAGGCCGGCGGCAACTCCCTCGCCGCCGCCCGCCTGCTGGCCGCGCTGGAGGACGAGTACGACGTACGGCTGCGCGCCGCCGCACTGCTGCGCCAGCCCGACCTGCGCGCCGTCGCCCGGCTCGTGGACGAACGGCGCACCGGCGCCGGCGCCACCGCCTGACCGCGTCCTCGAAGCCTTGACCCAGGGCGCCCCGGCCAGCCGCCGGGGCGCCCGGAAGGGAACCACGTCATGCCTGCTGCGGACACCGTCCCGGCCCTCATCGCCCGGCACGCCGCCGAGCGCCCGCACGCGCTCGCCGTGACCGACGGCACCACCGTCCTGACCTACCGCGAACTCGCCGACGCCGCCCGGAAGCTGGCCACCGTGCTGGGCGCCCGGGGGATCGGCCCCGGCCGCGCCGTCGGCCTGCTCTGCGCCCGCTCCACCCGCCTCGTCGTCGCCCAGCTCGCCGTCTGGCAGGCCGGCGGCCACGTCGTCCCGCTCGACCCCGCCTACCCGCGCCCGCGCATCGCCGACATGATCGCCGACGCCGGCGTCGAGCTCACCCTCGGCGACAAGGCCCTGCTCGCCGAGGCCGGCCTGTCCGACGACCG
Organism: Kitasatospora sp. NPDC059408; assembly: GCF_042751525.1. Taxonomy (NCBI): domain Bacteria; kingdom Bacillati; phylum Actinomycetota; class Actinomycetes; order Kitasatosporales; family Streptomycetaceae; genus Kitasatospora; species Kitasatospora sp. NPDC059408. The sequence continues at coordinate 14,081 of NZ_JBHYWI010000023.1, read as the reverse complement.
CACCCTCGTCCTCGGCGAGCGCGGCACCGACGAGGAGCCCGCCGCCCGGGCCCTGCCCACCACGGGCCCGGCCGCCACCGCCCTCGTGCTCTTCACCTCCGGCTCCACCGGCCGCCCCAAGGGCGTCCGGATCCCGCACGGCGGCATCGCCGACCTCGTCACCGCGCCCGACGGAATCCGGGTCGGGCCGCGCGACCGCGTCCTGTTCCACTCGGCCGTCACCTTCGACGCCTCCACCTTCGAGCTGTGGGCGCCGCTCGCGAACGGCGCCGCCGTCGCCGTCTCGCCCGCCGACCGGCCCACCTCCGAGGAACTCGCCGCTGACGTCGAGCGGTTCGGCGTCACCGTGCTCGTCCTCACCACCGCGCTCTTCCACCACCTCGCGGCCCGCCAGTCCCGGATCTTCGGCGTCGTGCGCACCCTCGCCGTCGGCGGCGAGGCGCTCTCGCCAGACCACTCCGCCGCCGTGCTGCGCGCGTTCCCGTGGCTGGAGCTCGTCAACGGCTACGGGCCCACCGAGGGCACCACCTTCACCACCCTGCACCGCGTCGACCCGGCCGACTGCGCCGGCCCGGTGCCCATCGGCCGCGCCACCGGCGGCGCCCGCGTGCTCGTCCTCGACGAGGACCTCGCCCCCGCGCCGAACGGCACCGTCGGCGAGCTGTGGATCGCCGGCGCCCGCGTCGCCGACGGCTACCTCGACCGGCCCGAGCTCACCGCCGAGCGCTTCCGCGAACTGCCCGGCGTCGGGCGCGCCTACCGCAGCGGCGACCTCGCGGCCCGCCGCCCGGACGGCGTCCTGGAGTTCCACGGCCGCGTCGACCACCAGGTCAAGGTGCGCGGCTTCCGGATCGAGCCGGAGGAGGTCGAGCACGCGCTGCTGCAGTTCCCCGAGGTCGCCGAGGCCGCTGTGGTCGTGCGCGGGGTCGGCCGGCCGGAGGCGGCGCTCACCGCGTGCGTCGTGCCCGCCGAGGGCACGCGGCCGCAGGCCGAGACCCTGCGCGCCCGGCTCGCCGAGCGGCTGCCGTCCCACCTGGTGCCCACCGCGTGGGCCGTCCTGGACGCCCTCCCGCTCACCGGCACCGGCAAGGTCGACCGCCGGGCGCTCGCCGAGTCCGCGCCCGCCGACGGCGGGACGGCGTCGGCCGCGGGGGAGGCCGCCACGGGGGCCGCCGTCACTGGGGAGGCCGTCGAGCTGACGCCGATCCAGCAGGTCGTCGCCGAGGCCTGGGAGCGCGCCCTCGGCCGCCGGGTGACCTCGCCGACCGCCGACTTCCTCGCCGAGGGCGGCCACTCGCTGCTCGCCATGTGGGTCGTCGACGACCTCAGCGGGGACATCGGCGTCGAGCTCTCGCTGGCCGCCTTCCTGGCCGACCCCACCGTCGCGGGCCAGGCCGAACTCCTCGAACGGGCCCTGCGCGACGCGGAAGCCGTCGCCGCGGCCGAAGCGGCCGCCGACGCCGCTGCCGGAGCGCAGGGGGCCGAACCGCAGGGGGCCGAAGCGCAGGGGGCCGACCGATGAACGCCGTCGACCAGGCCGACCTGCTGCGGCGCGCCCGCAGCCGCACCCGTCCCGCCGCCGCCCAGCCCGCCCCGGCGGTGGACCCCACCGGCCCCGCCCCGCTCTCGCACGCGCAGCAGCGGATGTGGCTGATGGACCACCTCGGCCAGGGCGGCGCCCTCTACAACGTCCCGCTCGCCACCCGCCTGCGCGGCCCGCTCGACCCCGCCGCGCTCGCCGCCGCCCTCACCGCGCTCACCGAACGGCACGCCGTCCTGCGCACGCACTACGGCAGCCGCGGCGACGAGCCCTACCAGGAGGCCCTCCCGGCCACCCCGGTGCCGCTCCCGGTCGTCGACGCCACCGACGCGGACGCCCCCGGACTGCTCGCCGCCGAGGCCGCCCGCCCGTTCGACCTCGCCACCGGGCCGGTCCTGCGCGCCCTGCTGCTCCGGCACGCACCCGAAGACCACACCTTCCTCCTCACCATCCACCACATCGCCGTCGACGGCGGCTCCCTGCCGATCGTCGGCGCCGAACTCGCCGCCCTCTACCAGGCCGCGCGCGATCAGCGTCCGGCCCAGCTCCCGCCGCCCGGACCGGCGTACGCCGACCACGCCCGCCGCGAACGCGCCCGCGACGCCGAGCTCACCACCGCCGCGGACAGCCGCGCCGCCCACCTGGCCGGCGCCCGCCCGCTGCCGCTCCTGCGGCCCGTCCCGCCCGGCGCACGCGAACGCCGCGCCGCCCTGCACAGCACCCCGCTCACCCCCGGCACCGTCGACGCGCTGCGCCGCCTCGGCGCCCGGCACGGCGCCACGCTGTTCGGCGTCGTCCTCGCGGCGGCCTTCGCCACGCTCCGCAACGCCTCCGGAGAGAGCGACCTCGTCCTCGGCTGCGCCAGCGGCCACCGCGCCGACCTGCGCACCACCGTCGGCCTGAGCGTCAACACCCTGGCGCTGCGGGCCGGCATCGCGGGGGACGCGGCTTTCACGGCGGTCCTCGGGCAGGTCAGGAGCGCGCTGCTCGACGCGCAGGAGCACCACGAGGTCCCGTTCGACCTGGTGCTCGAACGCCTCGGCGCCTCGGCCCGCGGCGCGGACGGCATCCCGCTGCTCTCCGTCAGCTGTGACGTCGTCCGCCCCTCCGAGCCGCTCGCGCTGCCCGGCCTCGCCGCCGAGAGCGTCGAACTCGACCTCGGGCTGGCCAAGTTCGGCCTCGCGCTGCTCGTCGAGGACGGCCCGCAGCCGCGCTGCCTGGTCCAGCACGACCGCGACGCCCTCGACGAGGAGACGGCCGGGCGCCTGCTGGCCGCGTTCGCCGAGCTGCTGGCGGCCGTCGCCGCGGACGGGGACCGCCGCGTCGACGAGCTCCCCGGCTCGCGCCTCACCGCGTCCGAACACCCGGCGCTCACCGTGCTGTTGGCCGATCCGCGGGTCGCCGAGGCGACGCTCGCCCGGTCGGCGGACGGGCCGCTGCTCGGCTACGCCGTCGTGCGCGGACCGGTCGCGCCCAGCGGTGCCGAGCTCAAGTCACTCCTGCGTCGGGCCGTACAGGCGGACGGACTCCCGTCCGCCGTCGTCCTGTTGGACCGGCTGCCCCGCCTGCCCGACGGCACGCCGGACCACGCCCGTCTGCCCGGCGCGGCCCGTCCCCCCGCACCAGGGGCCGACGAGTCCGGGCCGCTGGCCGCCGTTCGTACGGCCTTCGGTGAACTGCTGGGCACCGTCCCGCCCGCCGACGGCGACTTCTTCGCCCTCGGCGGCCACTCCCTCGTCGCCGTCCAGCTCGCCGAGCGCCTGCGCACCCGGACCGGCCTGCCGCTCACCGGCCTCGACATCCTGGAGCAGCGCACCCCGCGGGCCCTCGCCGGGCTCCTCGCCACCCGTGGCGACGAGCGCCGCGCCGCCCTCGCCCGCACCGGCGCCCCCGTCACACGGGCCCGCGCGGGCACGGTCCTGGTCACCGGCGCCACCGGCGGGGTCGGAGCGGCCGTGCTCCAGGAACTGATGGCCCAGGGCCGCCCGGTGCGAGCGCTGGTCCGGCCCGAGTCGGCCCACCTCCCGGCCCTCAACGGCGTCGAGGTGGCCGAGGGCGACCTCGCCGACCCCGACAGCCTCCGGCGGGCCGTCGAGGGCGCCGACTCCGTCATCCACGCCGCGTGCACCTTCACCGACCACGCGACCGACGTCGCCGCGATGCGCGCCCTCGTGGACGGCTGGCGCGGCGGACCGTTCGTCTTCGTCAGCAGCATCGACGCCTACGGCCGGCCCGCGGCCGTCGACGTCCCCGAGGGCGCCGAGCCCGGCCCCGGGCTCACCCCGTACGGGCAGGCCAAGCTCGACTGCGAGCGGATCCTCCTCGAATCCGGCCGGGGCCCGGCGAGCATCGTGCGCGCCCCGATCGTCTGGGGCCCGCACCAGCGGCTGCGCGACCAGCTCCGCTGGGGCTCCACCGGCGCCCTCTTCCAGGCCGCCCTGGCGGGCGAACCGATCACCCTGCCCGACGGCCCCGAGTGGGCCGGCGCCTGCTGGGTCCACTCGGCCGCCCTCGCCCGGGCGCTCGGCGCGTGCGTGGTGGAGCAGCCGCCCGCGGCCGGACGGATCGTCAACGCCGTCACGGGGCACCTCTCCTGGACGGACTTCACGGCCGAGCTCGTCCGCCTGCTGGGGTCCGCGAGCACGGTCACCCCGGGGCCGGACGCCGACCGGGAGCTCCGACGCCCCTGGCGCTACGGCGCTGAGACCCTCGCCGCCGTCCTGCGCCCCGGGCCGGGCGAGGACTGGCGCACCGTGCTGGCCGCCATGACCGGCTGAGGCGCGGCGCGTTCCACCGAGCACGAGGCCCCCGGGAGCACCGTCCCCGGGGGCCTCGCCCTTCCCGCTACTGCTCGACGTACCTCTTCAACACCTGCTGGTAGTCCGCGAATTCGGGCGAGGTGTGGAGCTTGTCGACGTTCTTGCCGAGGTAGACCATGCTCGGACAGGCGGCCTTCGCACTGCCCAGCAGCCGTTCGTTGCCGAGCTTCCGGCCCGTCCGGGCCTCGTAGACGGTGACGTTGTAGACGCCCCGGTAGAGCTTCAGTGAGTCCGTCGTGAACTTGCAGGTGGTCAGGAGGTCGCCCTCGTCCGGCTCGTCCAGGCACGCGAGCAGCTGCACGCGGTGCGGGTCGAGCTTGTTCGCGCTCCAGTAGTCCGGCGTCTCCAGGGACGGGTAGACGGGGTGGGACGAGCCGGACTCGCTGATGTCGAACATCGCCACCGGATGCGGGCCCGGGCCGGTGTGCTCGGCGGCCTGCGGGAAGTACTTGCGCGCCAACGAGCCCCCGCAGCCGGACTCGAAGTCCGACAGGCTCCGCAGCGCCTTGTCGCTCGCGTGCGGTTCGAAGACCACCCAGTAGCCGCCGTACCCGATCGCCCCCACCATCGCCAGCGCGACCACCCGCAGCGCCCACGTGCGGCGCTGCCGCTGCGCCGGGGTGACGGCCTTCCCGTCCAGGGGCCCGCGCCTCCTGCGGACGACCGCGTACACGAGGTAGCCGAACGGGGCGACCGCCACGGCGGCGAACAGCACGCCGACGAAGGGGTTGCCGCCCTGGAACCCGAACACGGAGAACAGGACCGCGAGTGCGATGAGCAGAACTATCAATCTGGCCATGGACATGCCTTCCAATCGAGAGCAGGCCGAGACTACCGGGCGCGGACGGCGGCGGGCGCGGCCGTGTCGCGGAACCGGGACACGGCTGATGCGCGGCTGTTTCACGGAAATTCCCGGTCCTGATTCTCCGAACGCCTCTTCCGTACGCATTCGGTGGCCATTTCCGACGGTTGCTCGAAAGCGGCTTGAGGAGGGGTGGAAATGCGTGGTTCGCCGTCGAGCCGGTGTGTTCCCATCGAGGTCGGGGACGGGCACCGGGTAGGTCAACAGGTAGGTGTGATCGCGGAGGTGATGGAGCGTCATGTCTGGAAACGAGAGCGTGGTGTGGTCGAGCGAGCAGGGCCTGGGCGGCCTCCCGGAGCACGTCCGGGGATTCGGCCTGATGCACGTGGCGATGCGGCGTGACGCGGCCCGCCTGTGCGCGGCGGCGCGGAGCGTACGGCCCGGCGGCGCGCGGGCGTTGGGGGAGTGGTTCGGCCGGCTGCGCGCGGTGATCGACTGGCACCACCACAGCGAGGACGAGATCCTCTGGCCCTACCTGCGCGGGCACGTGCCCGGCTTCGACGGGAGCGGCGCGCTGGAACAGGACCACGGCGCCCTGGACCGCTCGATGAGCCGGGTGGCGGGCGTTCTGACCACCGGGCGGATCGAAGAACTCCCGGAGGCTGCCCAGGAGTTCGCCGACCTCGTCCGCGACCACCTGCGGCACGAGGAGCGCGTCGTCTTCCCGGTGCTCGCCGCCCTGGGCGTCGCGGAGTACGGCCGGGTCGAGCGGCGGATCATCGGGAGCGCCCCCGCCCAGGTGATGACCTACCTGCAGCCGTGGATGTTCGACGGCGCGGACGCGGCCTCGGTGGCCGCCGTCGCGGCGACCATCCCGGCGCCGGTGCGGCTGCTGGGCCGCACCGTCCTGGAACGCCGCTACCGGCGCACCCTGGCCCCGGTCCTGTGACCGGTCACCGCACCATCCGCGTCCCGAAGGAGTACCGATGAGCACCAACCGAACCGCACCACCCTCCACCTTCCAGGCCGGCTACGGCGCCCCCGCCGCCCCCGTCGCGGCCCAGGGCAAGGCCGCCGGGCCCGTGCTGGTGGCGGCGACCATCGCGATGGGCCTGATGGCGGGCCTGTTCTTCGCCTTCGACGTCTCGGTGATGCCGGGCCTCGCGAAGGGCGACGACCGTACCTACGTGACGGCGATGCAGAACATCAACAAGGCGATCGAGAACGGGCTGTTCGGCCTGGTCTTCGTCGGGGCCTTCGCGGCGACGGGCGTCGCCGCCTACCTCCAGTACAAGGCCGGCCGGCGCACCGCGGCGTTCTGGGCGGCGGCTGCGACCGTCCTGTACGTGGCCGCGCTGATGGTCACGATGGGTGTCAACATCCCGCTCAACAACCAGCTGGCGGCCGCCGGCGACCCGGCGCACATCACGGACTTCCACGGCGTGCGGGAGAAGTTCGAGGGCACCTGGGTGGCCACGAACATGCTCCGGACACTGCTGTGCACGGCGGGCCTGGCGGCCCTGACCCGCGCGCTGTTCCTCCAGGGGCGCGGCTCGCGCTGAGCGGACCCGCCCGACGCGCGTGCCCGCCCGGACGGCTCCGGGCGGGCACGGCGCTCCCTCAGCGGTGAACGCGTAGTCGACGTCGGTGACCTCGGTGTCAAAGCGGCACTCGACTCCCTGGTCGAGGAGCCACGGGTAGAGTGGGCGGGCGGGTTCGGGCCGACCGGATAATGGTCGGGTGATCAACAAGCACCTGCGCGTGGTCCTGGCCGAGGACTCCGTCGTCCTGCGCGACGGCATGGTCGAACTGCTCGGTGCCCGCGGCTGCGACGTCGTCGCCACCGCCGGGACGGCACCCGAGCTGCTGGCCGCCGTCGCCGAGCACCGGCCGGACGTGGCCGTCGTCGACGTCCGGATGCCGCCCACCCACACCGACGAGGGCATTCGTGCCGCCGTCGAGATCCGCGCGACGGCGCCGGGGGTCGGCATCCTGGTCTTCTCCCAGCACGTCGAAGCGGCCTGGGCAGCCCGCCTGCTGGCGGACGGCTCGGCGGGCGTCGGGTACCTCCTGAAGGAACGCGTCGCCCGCACCTCGGAGTTCGTGGACGCGCTGCACCGGGTCGCCGAGGGCGGCACGGCGCTCGACCCGGAGGTCGTCACCCAGCTTCTTCGCGGCGGTCAGCGCAGCCGGGCGGACACCCTGACCCCGCGCGAGCGCGAGGTGCTGGAGCTGATGGCCCAGGGCCACTCGAACCGCTCCATCGCCGGACTCCTGACGGTGTCGGAGCGCGCCGTGGAGAAGCACGTCGCCGCGGTCTTCGCCAAGTTCGGCCTGCACGCGACGGAGGCCGACAACCGGCGAGTGAAGGCGGTCCTCACCTACCTGGCAGAGAGCGGGAGTTGACGGCCTTGACGGCTTTGACCGCCTTGTCGGCCGCACCGGCCCGGGGGACCCCGTCGACCGCGACGCAGATGCCGAACACGCGATCGTGCCCGGTCCAACCGTTGACGCGGCCCCGGTTGTTGCTGATCTGCACGCGCCGCTTCGCCGGATCGAGGGACGACACCAGATGCAGGTACACCGTCCCGGCGACGCGGGCGAGGACGATGTCCCCGCGCTCCAGTTTCGACGGGTCGACCGGGGTGACGGTCACCAGCTGGCGGCTGCGGATCAGCGGGACCATCGACGAGCCACTCGGCCGGAATTCCACGGTGGCCCCGCCGGCGACCCTGGCCGCCACCGCATCCAATGCACCCATCCGGTGATCGTGGCAGATCCGGCCGGGTCGGCCTACCGATTTTTGCCGTCGGACCTGCCGTCGGACCTGCCGGCGGGGCGACGATGGTTCCTGCAGGTTCGTTGGGAGGTTCGTCGGGTGGGTGAACTCGTAGGGGCGTTCAAAGGTGCGTCGGCAGCTCCGCGGTGATGACCGTCGGTCCGCCGGGCGGACTGTCGATGCGCAGGACGCCGTCCACCGCCGCGAGCCGCTCGGCCAGACCGGTCAGGCCGGTGCCACCGCCAGGTTCGGTGCCGAGTGCGGGTCCGGTGCCGCCGCTGGGTCCGGTGCCGAGTGCTGCCCCGCCCCGGCCGTCGTCACGGACGATGAGGCGGATCAGGCCGTCTGCGGCGTGCGCGGTGAGCTCGGCCGCCTGCGCGCCGCTGTGCTTGGCGACGTTGGTGAGCAACTCGGCGGCGCAGAAGTAGACGGCCCGCTCGACGGCCGGGTCCGGGCGCTCTCGCAGGTCGAGAATGACGTCGACCGGCACGGGCGAGGTGGCGGTGAGCCCCGGCAGCGCCTCCCCGAGGCCGCCGTCCAGGGCCACCGGGTGGATGCCCCGGGTGAGGCGGCGCAGCTCGGCGATGGTGTCGTCGGTCTGGCCGCGGGCGCGGTCGACGAGGGTGCGCAGCCGTTCGGCGTCCGGCGGCGCTCCGGTGAGGGTGTCGTCGGCCAGGGAGAGCGTGATGGCGAGGGCGACCAGCCGGGCCTGCGTGCCGTCGTGCAGGTCGCGCTCCAGGCGGCGGAGCTGGTCGGTGTTCTCCGCGAGCAGGACGGCCCGGGCGCTCTCCAGCTCCCGGACGCGCTGCTGGGCGCGGGCCGGGCCCAGCAGCAGCCGGGCGAGCCACCGGTTCAGCTCGCCCGTCGCCCGGACGGCGGCGGGCACGGTGGTGACGAGGGCCAGGCCGGCCAGCGGCGCGGTGTCCAGCCAGTCGACCGGGTGCGGTCCATCGAGGAGACGCACCCAGAGCGGGAAGCCGATCAGCCAGCCGCACGTGAGGGGAAGCCCCACGGCGGCGGCGAACCCGAGCGCGCCGACCGGGAGCCGCAGGACGAGGTAGAGCAGCGTCCGCCACGCGACGGGATCGGTCAGCACGACCCGGCCGCGGGCGAACACGCCCTTGGGCCGCGGCAGCGGGTCCGGCCGCTCGACGTACGCGACCAGCAGCCGGCCGACCAGCCACCGGTGCAGTGTGCCGATCCCGCGCGCGCCGAGCAGCGCGGCGACGACGAACGGCAGGCCGAGCACGGTGAGCGACAGCAGCGCCCCCGCGTAGAGGACGGCGACCGCGTACAGGCTGCCGAGCAGCGCGAGCGGCAGGCCAAGGACGGCGAATGCCCACTCGCCCGTGCGTACGGAGAGGTACGGCCGCCGCTCCCTCGATGCGGTCTCAGTCACGCCCGCCGCCGGCCAGCTCCGTCGCCGGACCCGCGATCGCCCGCAGGCCCGTCACCAGGATCCCCGGAACGGTGAGCGCCACCGCGCCCGCCACGATCCACCCGCACGCGCCCACCGGGACGGACGGCACCGCCGAACCCGTCACCGCCCGGCTGAACGCCGCCGACGCCGCCCCCGCGACCGCCGCGCCCAGTAGCACGCCCAGCGCCGCCGTCAGCACCGCCTCCGCGCCGAGCATGCGCATCAGCAGCCCACGCGTCGCGCCGACCAGCCTCAGCAGCGCGAACTCGCGGCGCCGCTCGGCGGTCACAGCGACCAGGGTGTTCAGGGTGGAGACGGTCGCGAAGCAGATCAGCAGCCCCAACTCGGCCTGGCGCAGCCAGACGTCCGTCGCGGAGGTGACGCTGCCCGCGCTCGCCCGTGCGGCGTGCCCGGCGGTACTTGTCATGATCGACATGGTGCCCGAAAGCCCGACCAGCAGGGCGACCGGCACCACGGCGGACGACAACCGCCGCGCGTACCCCCGCATGTTCGCGTCGGCGAGCCACCCCGCACCGGGGACGAGCACCCGTATCGGTGCGCCCAGGACGGCCACCAACACGCGCGTTATGAGCGGCCCCAGCAGCGCCGCCGCGACCAGCAGCACGAGCGAACCGAGCAGCGCCGCCTGAGCGGCCTTGTCCAGATCCTGCGTGGACCTGGTCGCGGCCAGCCGCAGCAGGAGCCCGCCACCCACCAGCGCACCGGCCCCGGCGAGCAGCCGCAGCACACCCGTCCGCCCCTGCTCGGTCGAGCTCGCGGTCAGCGCGGCCGCCGGCGCGATCCGCGAGATCCGCCGCGCGGCCACCGCCGACGCCACCAGGCCGACGACCAGTGCGGCGGCGACCGCGACCAGTATCGGCACCGGACTGCCCGGCACCCGCACACCCGGCGCCGCCATCCCGCGCCGCTGCAATGCGGCCAGGAACCAGCGGGCCGACACCGACCCCAGGGCCCAGGCCGGCACCGCCACCAGCAGCGTCGTCGCGAGCACCTGGCCGCGCACCAGCCGCCGCGCCTGCCGGGGCGTGGCCGCTATCGTCCGCAGCAGCGCCAGCTCGCGGTGCTGCTGCCGGAGGGCGAAGCCCAGCGCGTTCACCACGACGAAGAACGACACCAGCACGGCGATCTCACCGAACGCACCGGCGATCACCAGCACCCCCGGCCCGGCGACGGCCTTCCGGGCAGCCGCCGGAGCGGCGGCCTGGGCGGCGATCAGCGAACCGAAGAGCGTCACGGCGGCGATGGCGAGGAGCAGCGCGACCGCCAGACCGACGAAGGCGGCCGGCCGTCGGCGCAGCTGCCCGAGCGCGATCGAGACCACGGCCCTCACCCGCCCAGCCGGCTCAGCCGCTCGCCGACCTGGGCGGCCGTTGGCCGCTCCAGCTCGTCGACCACCACGCCGTCGGCCAGCAGCACCACCCGGTCCGCGTACCCGGCCGCGACCGGATCGTGCGTCACCATCACGCACGTCTGCCCGTCCTCGTCCACCCCGGCCCGGAGCAGGGCCAGGACCTCGTGCCCCGTGGCCCGGTCCAGCGCCCCCGTCGGCTCGTCCGCGAACAGCACCTCCGGCCGGCTCACGAGCGCCCGGGCGATTGCCACCCGCTGCTGCTGCCCACCCGACAGCTGCCCCGACCGGTGCCGCTCCCGCCCCGCCAGCCCCACCCGCGCTATCGCCTCCAACACCAGACCCCGGTCCGGCCGTTCACCACCCAGCCGAGCCGGCAGCTCGACGTTCTGCGCGACCGTCATCGCCGGCATCAGGTTGAACGCCTGGAACACGAACCCCACCCGGCTGCGCCGCACCTGCGCCAACCGCCGCTCCGGCAGTCGCGACACCTCCGTCCCGCCCCACCAGACCGAACCCCGGGAGGGCCGGTCCATGCCCGCCAGACAGTGCAACAAGGTGGTCTTCCCGGACCCGGACGGCCCCATCACCGCCGTGAACGTCCCGGGCGCGAAGCCCAAGGACACCCCGCGCAACGCCCGCACGGCACCCGAGCCGCGACCGTACTCCCGGTACAGCCCCTCGGCCCGCGCGGCGAGGACCGCCGTCCCCGGATCCATCGTCATCTCAGCCATGCCTCAATCCTGGGCGGGCGGAGCGCCGAAAACGATCGTGCTGGCACCCGAATCCGGGGTTCGGAAAACCGAACCTCCAGGTGGGGAGGTAGGTACCGGTTGCAGGTCGTCCACCGGGAGGGCCCTGACGGCTGAGGCGCCCTGCCAACTCGGGCGTCCTGACGGCTCAGGAATCCTGACGGCTCAGGAATCCTGGACGAGCATCCTGCCCCGGGCACCGTCCTCGGACACGAAGGCGAACAACCTCGGCGCCGCGCCCAGGTTGAGCCGGAACGGCACCCAGTTCGAGTCCAGCTGCAGCAGCAGTCGCCAGGGGCCGCCGTCCGGCCACTCGTCCCCCTGGAAGAACAGTGGCGTCCCGCCGATCTTGGCGCCGTCGATCCGCTCGACGTAGCGGTCGCGGTCGGCGGTCGGAAGGGTTTCGAGTTCCTCATCCGTCATGGCAGCGGGCTCGGTGACGGGCCGCAGATCGACGGTGAACTCCACGGCCGACCCGTCGTCGCCGTACAGGCCGGGGCCGGTCTCCAGTGGCAGGGTCGTCAGCGGGAGCACCGGGCCGGCAAGGCCGCCAGCCGACTGCACGATCACCGCGTTCTCGCCGCCGTCGGGGTCGATGACGTCGGGATCGAAGAAGTCCTCCTCGTGATCGGCGTGGGTCACGAAGAGGTAGGCCACCTTCCCGTCCCCGGCGGCTCCGAGCACCGGGCCCAACTCGACCTGGCCGACGAACCGCATCGGCCGGTCCCATGCCGTGCTGACCGGCCACTGCGGGCCGGTCAGCCACACCGGTTGGCCGCCGAACTTGGTCGTCGGCGTGGAGACCGGACGGTCGGCCGCGGAATAGCCCTCGATGCGCAGCGATGTTCCCATGACCGGCATCATGCCAAGCGAGGATTCCACTCCTGGAGCAGGAGCCCGGCCTCCGTACGCGCCGCCTCGTCGGGTTCAGCGTCCGAGGCGAGCTCCGTCGCGAGGCCTTCGAAGTACTCCTGGTCCTCGTCCGACCGCAAGCAGACGTTGAGGATCGCGTCGCCGAGGTGGTCGGTGGTGTCGACGTCGGCCCCGGCGAAGGCCGCGAGGACCAGTCGCAGGCCCAGGAGATCGCGCCGCCTGAGCAGCGCCTCCGCCGTCCCCTGCGTGACGGCCGTGTCCTGGCCGTCCTGCAGGAGGCGGCGGAGGACCGCCGCGACTTCGGGTACGTCCGCGTGGGCGGCGAGCTGCCGGCCGGCGTTCGCCCGGTCCGACCAGGACGGCGAGTTGGAGGCGCGCAGCGCCGCGTTCAGCATGGGGCCATCCTGGCACGGGCTCACGGGAGGGCGATCGTGGTGATCAGGATGCCGCCGGTGTGGTGCCAGTGGCCGGTGAGGGTTTGTCCATCCCGGTGGGTGGTGAAGGTCCCGTCAGGGCACACCGTCACGGGCATCTCGACGAGCGGGGCCCACTGCCGGGTCAGCGGGTACCAGGCCTTGTAGACGGCCTCCTTGGCACTGAACAGCAGCCGGTCCCAGGGGACGAGGCCCGGAGGCAACTGCGCCAGACCGGCTCGCTCGGCGGCGGAGGCGGTGAGCCCCAGGATGCCTACCGGCAGCGGCCGAGCCGGCTCGGCGTCGATGCCGAGCGAGGCGAGCCGCCCGGCCGGCGCGACGGCACACGCGGTGTACCCGTCGCAGTGCGTGATGCTGCCGACCACGCCGTCCGGCCACACCGGTGCACCCCCGGCCCCGGGCAGCAACGGCGCCGGTGCGAAGCCGAGTTGCCCGAGCGCCCGCCGCGCGAGCGTACGGGCGACGGTGAACTGCCGCGTGCGCCGCTCCGGCCGCCCCGCGACGTGCGCGGCCTCGGCCGGGAGGAGCGGCGCCCGCGGCCCGTCCCCGAACGCCTCCGCCCACCGGACGGGGCCACGCGCGGCGCCGCGCATCGGCAGGGCGGGCGGCGCCGCGGCGGTGATCACGCGCTCGTGCCCTTGGTGTCGTCCTGGTGGGTGTCGAGGTGGGTGTCGAGGTGGGCGCGGAGCTGGGTGAGGGCGCGCTGGGTCTGCTGGGAGTGCTTGAAGCCGAGGTGGGCGACCTTGTCGAGGAGGGCGGGCCAGCCGTGGGGGGTGCTGGTGAAGGTGATGGTCAGCCGGGTGCGGGCGCCGTCGTCGACGGGGGTGAGGGTGTAGGAGAAGTCGCCGGTGAAGTGGCCGGAGAGAGTGGTGGTGAGCTGGCGCTCGGCGTCGACGTGGGTGGTGGTGGCGGTGAAGCGCAACTTCGGCCCGGGCTTGCCGACACCGTTGGGGTGGACGGTGATCCGGGAGGTGCCGCCCTTGTGCTGGGGGGCGGTGGGGCCGGGCTGGAAGGTGTTGTGGGGGGTCCACCAGTTGGCGGCGCCGTTGAGCTCGGCGACGAGGGCGTGCCAGACGCGGTCGGTGGGGTGGTTGAGGATGGTCTCGTCGATGACGTCGATGGTGTGCACGGCAGTTGACCTCGCCTTCGGTTTTGTGTGTGTGGGTTAGTTGTGGGTGGTGTGGGTGGTGTTTTGGGTGGTGGTGGTTTGGTAGTTGGTGTGGTCGAAGTGGTTGGTTTGTTTGTGGTAGGTGTGGGTGTAGGTGGGCCAGATGGTGGGGTTGTTGCCGTGGG